>NZ_DBNGPQ010000138.1:0-137270 GCF_057122925.1 Umezawaea sp.
GGAAGGCAGCAAGGATAAGCGGGCTCTGGTGGGTGCACGGGGTCCCCTTTTTCTGTCGGTGGTCACCGGTACTGTTCCGGGCGTGGCGCTCGCTCTGTATCGCAAGTACCGTCCGGCCACGTTCTCCGAGGTCGTAGGCCAGGAGCACGTGACCGAACCCCTGCGCACCGCTCTCGCAGCAGGCCGGGTGAACCACGCGTACCTGTTCAGCGGCCCGCGAGGCTGCGGCAAGACCTCCTCGGCCCGAATCCTGGCGCGCTCGCTCAACTGCGTGCAGGGCCCGACGCCCGACCCGTGCGGCGAGTGCAACTCGTGCGTCGGGCTGGCGCCGAACGGGTCCGGCACGGTCGACGTGGTGGAGCTCGACGCGGCCAGCCACGGTGGTGTGGACGACGCCCGCGAGCTGCGGGACAAGGCGTTCTACGCCCCGGCCGAGGCCAAGTACCGGGTGTTCATCGTCGACGAGGCGCACATGGTCACGACGCAGGGCTTCAACGCCCTGCTGAAGATCGTGGAGGAGCCGCCGGAGCACCTGATCTTCATCTTCGCGACCACGGAACCGGAGAAGGTGCTGCCGACCATCCGGTCGCGCACGCACCACTACCCGTTCCGGCTGATCCCGCCCGGTGCGATGCGGGCGCTGCTGGAGCGCAACTGCGCCGCCGAGGGCGTGACGGTGGCCCCCGCGGTGTTCCCGCTGGTCATCCGCGCCGGTGGTGGCTCGGCCCGCGACACGCAGTCGGTGCTCGACCAGCTGCTGTCCGGCGCGGGCCCGGAGGGCGTGACGTACGAGCGCGCCATCGCGCTGCTCGGCGTGACGGACGTGGCGCTGATCGACGACATGGTCGACGGGCTGGGCTCGAGCGACGGGGCGGCGGTGTTCGGCACCGTCGACAAGCTCGTGGAGGCCGGTCACGACCCGCGCCGGTTCGCGTCGGACCTGCTGGAGCGGCTGCGCGACCTGGTGCTGCTGTGCGCGGTGCCGGACGCGGCCGACCGGGGGCTGGTGGCGGCCCCGGAGGACGAGCTGGTCCGGATGGTCGCGCAGGCCAAGAGGATCGGTCCGGCGACGCTGACCAGGTTCGCCGAGATCGTGCACGCGGGCCTGGTCGACATGCGCGGCGCGACCGCGGCCCGGATGGTGCTGGAACTGGTGTGCGCGCGGATGCTGCTGCCCTCCGCCAGCGACACCGAGGCGGCCCTGCTGCAACGCGTCGAACAGCTGGAGAAGAGGCCTGCGGCCCCGGCGGCTCCCGCCGCCCAGACCGCTGCCCAGGCCACCGCCGCACCGCCCGCCCAGGCCGCGGCACCCCAGGCGCAGGCCGCCCCGGCCCCCGCCGCCCCGGTGGCGGCCCCTGGCAAGCCCGCCTTCCAGCGGCCGTCGCAGCGCGCCGCCCAACCCGAGCCCGAGGCCGCGCCCCCGAGCCTGCCCGAGCCCGCGGCGGCCACCCCGCCGCCCGCGCCGGAACCGGTGGCCGAGCCCGAGGGCACCGACGTCGCCGCCGTGCGCCGCCGGTGGGCCGAGCTGGTCGCGGCGGTCCGGTCGGTCAACCCCGTCGCGGGCGCGATGCTCGGGCCCGCGACGGTCAGCGAGGTCGAGGGCACGTCCATCGTCCTGACGCACCCGTCCGCGCCCATCGCGGGCAGGCTCACGTCCGAGCCGCGCAACGCCGGGGCCATCACCCAGGCGTTCGGCAAGGTCCTCGGAGGCTCCTGGCAGGTCAGCGTCGTGCACGGCGCCGCGGGTGCCGGTCCGGTGCGCCCGGCCCAGGTGAAGACCAGCAAGCCCGCGCCGACCAGGCCGAGCCAGCAGGGCAGGGCCGCCGCGGTGGAGCCGCCGCAGCGGCAGGCACCGGCCGGGCGCCCGCCCGCCGACGACGTGCCCCTGCCGCCGGAGCCGCCGGACCTCGACGAACCCCCTCTGCCACCGGAGCCGGTGGACGAGGAGGAGATGCTCGCCGAGGCGAGCATGCCGAGGGACCCGAGCGCGGTCGCGACGACCGTCGACCCCGAGGCCGCCGTGCTGCGGCTGCTGGCCGACCAGCTCGGGGCTCGTCCCCTGAAGGCTGAGCGCGCCAAGCGCTGAGTACGACCACGGGTGGAGGGGCGTACCGCGTCCGCGGTACGCCGAGGTGTCTGCGGCAGCAGGACGATCTTCTCGCCCGATCGGACCACTCTTGAGGGACCACAACGGATCCCACAGGAGCGGCGATGATCGAGGTAGCGAACCTCACCAAGCGGTACGGGGCCAAGACCGCGGTCGACGGACTCACCTTCTCCATCAGGCCCGGCACCGTGACCGGCTTCCTCGGTCCGAACGGCGCGGGCAAGTCGACGACCATGCGGATGCTCGTCGGCCTGGACACCCCGACGTCCGGCACGGCGAAGGTCAACGGCAAGCCGTACGGGGAGCACCGGGCGCCGCTGCGGGAGATCGGGGTCCTGCTGGAGGCCCGCGCCGTGCACCCCGGCCGCTCGGCCCGCGACCACCTGCTCGCCATCGGCGCCACGCACGGCATCACCGCCAGGCGGGTCGACGACGTGCTCGACATGGTGGGCCTCACCGAGGTCGCGAAGCGCCGGGTCGGCAACTTCTCGCTCGGCATGGGCCAGCGGCTGGGCATCGCGGTCGCGCTCCTCGGCGACCCGCGCACCGTCGTGCTGGACGAGCCGGTCAACGGCCTCGACCCGGACGGCATCAAGTGGATCCGGCAGCTCCTCAAGGGCCTGGCCGCCGAGGGGCGCACGGTCTTCATCTCCTCGCACCTGATGAGCGAGATGGCGCTGACCGCCGAGCACCTGATCGTGGTCGGGCGCGGCAGGCTGATCGCCGACGTGTCCGTCGCGGCCCTGATCGAGTCCGCCGCCCGCGGCGTGCACGTCCGCACGTCCCAGGTGAGCGCCCTCGTCCGCGTCCTCAACGGTGACGGCGTGAGGATCAGCACGGTCGGCGGCGGCGTCCTCGACGTGGTCGGCCGGTCCACCGAGGACATCGCGACCCGCGCGCTCGCGGCCGGGATCCCGCTGTACGAGCTGACCCCCCAGCGCGCGTCGCTGGAGGAGGCCTACATGGAGTTGACCCAGGAGTCCGTCGAGTACCACGGCGGCACGACCACCACCACGTCGTTCGGAGAGGCAGCCTGATGAGCACCACGACCCTCGACGCGCCGGTGGTCGTGCCGCCGCCCGCGACGGACGACATCCGCCTCACCTTCCGGGGCGTGCTGCGCAGCGAGTGGGTGAAGCTCCGCAGCGTCCGGTCCAGCGCGATGACCCTGCTGGGGGCGGCGTTCGCCATGCTCGCCGCGGGCCTGGTCTTCGCCTCGACCATCGGCGGCGGGGGCGACGGCCCCGGTCCCGACGACGGGATGTCCGACCCGACCGCGATCGCGCTGAGCGGCGTCATGATCACGCAGCTCGTCATCGGGGTGCTGGGCGTGATGGTCGTGTCGAGCGAGTACTCGACCGGCATGATCAGGTCGACGCTGACCGGCGTCCCGGCCCGGCTGCCGGTGCTCGCGGCGAAGGTGGTCGTCGTCACCGGCGCCGTGTTCACCTCGATGCTGGCGGTCTCGCTCGTCGCCTTCCTCGGCGCGCAGGCGATCATGTCCGGTGCCGACCTGCCGACCGCCGCGCTCGGCGACCCCGGTGTCCTCCGCGCCGTCGTCGGGTCCGCCGCCGCGCTGACCGGCGTCGCGGTCATGGGCGTCGCGTTCGGCTCGATCCTGCGCGGCACCGCGGGCGCCATCTCCACGCTGTTCGCGCTGGTCTTCCTCGCACCCGGCCTCGGCCGGCTGCTGCTGCCGACCTCGTGGCGCGACGACGTGCTGAAGTACCTGCCGTCCAACGCGAGCAGCTCGTTCACCAGCGTCACCGCCGGTCCGGACGTGCTCGGCACCACCGCGGGCGCGCTGGTGTTCGCCGCCTGGGTCGTCGTCCCGCTGGTCGTGGCCGCGGTGCTGCTGCGCCGCCGCGACGCGTGACCGGACCTAGGCTGCGGGGGTGTCCACGGTGACGAGGGTCCGGGCGTTCGCGCGACGGCACCCGACCGCCGTGGACACCCTCCTCGCCGTGGTCCTGTACCTGCTGACCGCCCCCTTCCACGGGCCACCCCGCGAACCGCAGCCCACCACGTCGCCCACGGCGCTCGCCCTGCTGGCGCTGGTGTTCGCGATGCTGGCGGTGCGCCGGAGGTGGCCGCTGTGGACGCTGGTCGTGACCACGACCGGCGTCGTGCCCGCGGTGGTGTTCGGCTACGACATCGAACCGTTCCTGGTGCCGGTGGTGATCGCGACCTACACGGTCGCGGTCCGCACCGACCGGTGGACGGCGCTGCGGTCGGCGGTCCCCACGGCGCTGTTCGTGGTGATCGTGGTGGCGCTGCTGACCCCGGCCCCCGGCTTCACCTGGGAGAGCCTCGGCCGGTTCACCTGGATCGGCCTCGCGGTGGCGATCGGCGACGCGGTGCGCAGCCGCCGGGCCAACATCGCGGCCATCGAGGAGCGCGCGCTGCGGGCCGAGCGGACCCGCGAGGAGGAGGCCCGCCGCCGGGTCGCCGAGGAGCGCCTGCACATCGCCCGCGAGCTGCACGACGTGGTCGCGCACCACATCGCCGTGATCAACGTGCAGGCGGGCGTGGCGAGCCACCTGATCACCGCCCGGCCCGAGGCGGCGGCCGAGGCCCTCGCCCACGTCCGCCGGTCCAGCCGGGCCGTCCTGGACGAGCTGAGCGGGCTGCTCGGCGTGCTGCGCAAGCCGGAGGAGTCGGACACGCCGACGGAGCCCGCGCCCGGCATGGCGCAGCTCGGCCGGCTGGTGGACTCCTTCCGCGCGTCGGGCCTCGACCTGGAGTCCACGTTGACCGGCGAGGTCCACGAGCTGCCCGCGACGGTCGACCTCGTCGCGTACCGGGTGGTGCAGGAGGCGCTGACGAACGCCCACCGGCACGGCACCGACACGGCCCGCCTCTCCGTGGCCTACACGTCGTCGGAGATCATCCTGGAGATCACCAACGCGCTGGGCTCCCAGCCCCACGACGGCGGGTCCGGCCTCGGGCTCGTCGGCATGCGGGAACGGGCGGGCGCGGTCGGTGGCACCATCCAGGCCGGGATCGGCGCGGACGACCGGTTCCGCGTCGTGGCGACCCTGCCGCTCCAGATCGGGAAGAAGCCATGACGATCCGCGTCCTGCTCGCCGACGACCAGGCGCTCATCCGCGCCGGCTTCCGCGTGCTCATCGACTCCGCGCCCGACCTGGAGGTGGTGGGGGAGGCGACCAACGGCCTGGAGGCCGTGGAGCTGGTCCGCACGACCCGCGCCGACGTGGTGCTGATGGACATCCGGATGCCCGAGCTGGACGGCCTGGAGGCGACCCGCCGGATCATCGCCGACGACGACCTCGCCGGGGTGAAGGTGCTGGTCCTGACGACGTTCGAGATCGACGACCACGTGGCTGGAGCCATCCGCGCCGGTGCCAGCGGCTTCCTCGGCAAGGGCGTCGAACCGGCCGAGCTGCTGACCGCGATCCGCACGGTGGCCGAGGGCGACGCGCTGCTGTCCCCGAAGGCGACCCAGTCGCTGATCAGCCAGTTCCTGTCGCAGCCCGCCACGAACGCCGCCACCCCGGAACGCCTCGCCGTGCTGACCCTGCGCGAGCGCGAGGTGGTGGCGCTGGTCGCGGGCGGGCTGTCCAACGACGAGATCGCGGCCAAGCTGTTCGTCTCGCCGCTCACGGCGAAGACCCACGTCAACCGGGCGATGATGAAGCTCCAGGCCCGCGACCGCGCCCAGCTCGTGGTGATCGCCTACCAGACGGGCCTGGTCCTGCCCCGCTAGCGCCCGACGTAGGTCAGCACCGCCGCGGCGATGGCCGCGGCGTAGCGCTGCTTGCCGTCGTCGCTGCCGAGCACGGCCGCCTCCGCGGCGTCGCGCATGTTGCCGCACTCCACGAACACCGCGGGGCGCTCGGACAGGTTCAGGCCCGCCAGGTCGTCGCGGCCGTCGAGCCCGTCGCGGCCGGTGTAGTTGGCGGGCGCGAACCCCGCCCCGACGAGGCCGTCGCGCAGGGTCGTCGCGAGCCGGGAGGACGGTTCGCCCTGGGCCTCGTTGCGCGGCGGGTCCGGGTAGATGACGTGGAAGCCGCTGGCGCCCTCGGTGCTCGCGCCGTCGGCGTGGACGGACACGACGGCCGCCGCGTCCGGCCGGTTGCCGATGGCGGCGCGCTCGTCCACGCACGGCCCGACGCCCGTGTCGTCCTGGCGGGTCAGCACGACGGTGACGCCGCGCGCTTCGAGCGCCGCCCGGACCCGCAGCGTCACGTCCCAGGTGAACGCGTGCTCCGGGTAGCCGTCGTCGGTCTCGGTCCCGGTGGTGTCGCACGCCTTCACCTGGCCGCCGCCCGCCGGGACCTGCCGGTTGATCTCGGCCGGGTGGCTCGCGTTGCCGCCGTTGTGGCCGGGGTTCAGCACGACCACGACCTCGGGGGCGGTCGTCGTGGTGGCGGTCGTCGGAGGGCTGCTCGCGGGGATGCCCGCGGTCACGACCGGGTCGAGCACCGGGGTGTGCTGGGCCACGGGCTCGCTGCCGCATCCGGCCACCACGAGTCCGAGCACCACGACGGCGAGCCACCTGCGCACGCCGCCCACGGTGCCAGACACGACGCGACTACGCTCGGGGGCGGTGGCAAATCCGACGAGAGGAACCGCGGTGCAACCCGGTCAGCCCAACATGCAGCAGATCCTCCAGCAGGCGCAGAAGATGCAGCAGCAGCTCGTCACCGCCCAGGAGGAACTCGCCGACGCCGAGGTCACCGGCACGGCGGGCGGCGGCCTCGTGACCGCGGTGGTGTCCGGTGCGGGCGAGCTGAAGAGCCTCGACATCGACCCGAAGGTGGTCGACCCCGAGGACACCGAGACCCTGGCCGACCTGGTGGTCGCCGCGGTCCGCGACGCCAACCGCGCCGCGCAGGAACTCGCCGCCCAGAAGATGGGTCCGCTGGCCGGTGGCATGGGCGGCATGGGTGACCTCGGCGGTCTGGGCGGGTTGCTCGGCTGATGTACGAGGGTCCCGTTCAGGACTTGATCGACGAACTCGGCCGGCTGCCGGGCGTCGGGCCCAAGAGCGCGCAGCGCATCGCCTTCCACCTGCTGGCGGCCGAACCGGCCGACATCGGGCGGCTCCAGGACGCGTTGCAGAAGGTCAAGGAGGGCGTCGTGTTCTGCGACGTCTGCGGCAACGTCTCAGCCGAGGCGACCTGCCGGATCTGCCGCGACACGCGTCGCGACGTGACCCTGATCTGCGTGGTCGAGGAACCGAAGGACGTGCTCGCGGTCGAGCGCACCCGCGAGTTCAAGGGCCGCTACCACGTGCTGGGCGGGGCGCTCGACCCGTTGTCCGGTGTCGGTCCCGACCAGCTGCGCATCCGGCAGCTGCTCCAGCGGATCGGCAACCAGGTCGACGGCAAGGACGTGGCGGAGATCATCATCGCCACCGACCCGAACACCGAGGGCGAGGCGACGGCGACCTACCTGGTCCGGATGCTGCGCGACTTCCCCGGCCTGACCGTCACGCGCCTCGCGTCCGGTCTGCCGATGGGCGGCGACCTGGAGTTCGCCGACGAGCTGACGCTCGGCAGGGCGATGTCGGGACGGCGCGTGGTGTGAGCGAGGCCGCGCCGGCAGGTCGGGTCACCACCGTCCCGGACCGGGCGGGGACCCCCACCCCGCCCGGTCCGGGAAACCGGGGCGCGAACCGCCGACCTCGGGCGACCGAGCCGCCGTCTCCGGAGGAGCGGCCGTGACCCCGAGGCTCATCGCCGTGGACGGGCCCTCCGGTGCGGGCAAGTCCACGGTGGCCCGCGCGTTGGCCGCGGAGATGGGCGCGGTCGTCGTGCCGACGGACCACTTCGCCACCTGGGACGACCCGGTGGCGTGGTGGCCGCGGCTGCTCGACGGCGTGATCGAGCCGTTGCTCCGCGGTGAGCCCGGCCGCTACCAGCGGATGGACTGGTCGGAGGGGTGGCCCCGGCTCGGTGGGTGGGTGACCGTCGAGCCGACCGGGGTGCTGATCGTCGAGGGCGTGTCCTCGGCCCGCCGCTCCATCTCCCCGCGCTTGGACCTCGCGGTCTGGGTCGACGGCCCGGACGAGGCCGAGCGGCTGGAACGCGCGGTGGCGCGGGACGGCGAGAAGCACCGGGCGCACCTGCGCCGCTGGCAGGAGTTCGAGCGCGGCTGGTTCGCGGTCGACGACACCCGCGCCCGCGCCGACCGGATCCTCTAGAGCGGTGACCGCGACCCGCACCGGTCAGCGGTCACCGGACTAGCCGAGCAGGCTCCGCAGCGGCAGCGCCTCCGGCGCGCCGATCTCCGTGTACAGCTCCAACGCCTGCCGCCGCTGGTCGTCGGTGTCGCTCGCGTCGCCGACCAGTTGCAGCGCCCGCGCGTGCACGAGCCGCTGCCCGGTGGCGGCGCTCAGGTCGACCGCCCGCCGCGCGCACTCCAGCGCCCGCTGCGGGTCGCCCGTCTCCAGGTGCAGCCTGCCGAGCAGCACGAGCACGTCGACCTCGGCGATGCGCAGCCGGTAGGAGACGGCGCTGTCGAACGCGAGCGACGCGGACCGCATCGCCTCGTCGAGCCGGTTCGCCGCCCGGTGGGCCTGCGCGATGCCCTTGCGCGCCGCGCAGATGCCCCACGGGTAGCTGGTCTCCTCGGCGATGCGCAGCGCCTCGGTGTGCTGCCGCAGCGACTCCTCGTGCCCGCCGAGCCCGTCGAGCGCTTCGCCGAGCACGTTGCGGGCGTCGCAGACGCTCTTGAGGTTCCCGGACTCCTCGGCCAGCTCCAGCGCCTTCTCGGCCTCGTCGACGGCTTCCTGGCTCCAGCCGCGCATCGTGTGCGCCTGGGCCAGGCCCTCGTGCGGGAGGTTCGCGAAGCTGCGGGCGGCGGCCTGGCTGTAGAGGACGCCCGCCCGTTCGAACAGCGCGGCGGCCCGGCCGGGGTGGCCCTGGAGCAGGTGCACCTCGCCGAGCGCGCGGTAGCTGTTGGCCTGCGTCATCCACGCGTCGAGCCGGTTGCCGACCTCCAGCGAGTCCTCGAACGACCTGGTGGCGCGGTCGAGCTGGCCCAGCAGCAGGTAGACGCCGCCGAGGTTGAGCAGCGCGATGCCCTCCTGCTGCGAGGCGCCGATCTCGCGGGTGATCGCGAGCGCGCTCTCCAGGTGCCGCGCGGCCTGCTCCAGCTCGCCGAGGTCGATGTAGACGGTGCCGACGTTCGACAGCACGGCGGCGTTCGCGGCGGGTGCCGTGGCGCCGCGCTCCTGGATCGGGAACGTCCGCAGGTAGTAGTCGACGGCGACGCGGTGCTGGCCGATGGCCCAGTAGAGGGTGCCGAGCGAGGACAGCATCGCGACCTCGCCCACCTCGTCGCCGATCCGCTGCGCCACGGCGAGGCCCGCCTTCGCGGTCGCCAGCCACTCCACGGGCAGGCCCTGCACGTAGAAGTAGCGGCGCAGCGCGTCCGCGAGCTGCCAGCAGTCGGCGCTGGGCTCCCGGTCGGCGGCGTGCACGACGAGCGCCACGAGGTTGGCCCGTTCGGCGTCGAGCCACGCCAGCGCGTCGTCCGGGGCGCAGAACGTCTGCGGTGTCACGTCGGACGCGGTGGCCGCCCTCGGCAGCCGCATGAGCGTGTTCTTCAGCGCGTCGGTGGCGTTGTCCACCGACCGGATCGCCCAGTCCAGCAGCCGCCCGAAGGCGTTCGCGGACTCCGCGGGGTCGTCCTCGAACGCGAGCCGCTCGGCGGCGTAGTCCCGCAGCAGGTCGTGGAACTGGTAGCGGCCGGGCGCGTGGTTGTCGACGAGGTTCGCCGTGGCGAGCCTGTCCAGCCGCCTGCGGGCGTCCTGCGTGGTCAGCCCGCCGAGCGCCGCCGCCACGTCCGGCGTGATGTCGGTGCCCGGCGTGATGCTGAGCAGCCGGAACAGCTGCGCCAGCTCGGGCTTCAGCGCCGCGTAGGACAGGTCGAACGCCGCGTGCACGGCCGCGCGCTCGTCGCCCTCCACGGTCAGCGCGGCCAGCCGGTTGCCCGCCCGCAGCTCCTCCACGTAGGAGGCGATGGTGACCTCGGGGCGGCTCAGCAGGTTCGCCGCGGCGATCCGCAGCGCGAGCGGCAGGTGCGCGCACAGCGAGGTCAGCTCGTCGGCCGCGGCGTCCTGCTCCTGGACGACGTCCGCGCCGAGCATCCCGGCGAGCAGCGCCTTGGCCTCCTCGCTGTCGAGCACGTCGAGGCGCACGTTGCTCGCCGCGTGGCTGACGGCCAGGCCCCGCAGCGTGTCGCGGCTGGTCACGAGCACCGCGCAACCGGGGGAGCCGGGCAGCAGCGGCCGGATCTGCTCCGCGTTGGCCGCGTTGTCCAGCAGCAGGAGGACCCGCTGGTCGGTCATCCGCGACCGGAACATCGCCTCCTGCTCGTCCTGGTCCAGCGGCACGGACTCGGGCGCCACGCCGAGGGCGCGCAGGAAGCGGGGGAGCACGTCCATCGCGCTCAGCGGCGCGCCCCGCGCGTACCCGCGCAGGTTCACGTACAGCTGCCCGTCCGGGAAGTTCGCCCTCATCTTGTGCGCGGCGTGCACGGCCAGCGCGGTCTTGCCGACGCCGGGCGGGCCCGCGAGCGTCACGACGGGCACGCCCTGCGCGGTCCTGAGCAGCGCTTCCACCAGCACCACGGCCTGCGCGCGACCCACGAAGTCACCGATGTCGGCAGGCAGCTGGGCGGGCACCACCCGGTCGCGCTTGCCCTGCGGCGCGGCGGCCCGCACCAGGTCCAGCTCCGGAGAGCCCTCCAGCACCTGCTGGTGCACGCGCCGCAGCTCGTCACCGGGGTCGATGCCCAGCTCTTCGGCGAGCTGGTCGCGCACCCGACGGTAGGCGGCCAGTGCGTCGGCCTGCCTGCCGCAGCGGTACAGGGCGAGCACGAGCTGCGCCCACAGCCGCTCCCGCAGCGAGTGCTCGGCGGTCAGCCTGGACAGCTCTGGGACCAGCTCGGCGTGCCTGCCCAGCTCCAGGTCGACGTCGACGCGCCGCTCCACGGCGTGCAGCCGCTGCTCGACCAGCCTCGGCACCTCGTCGCGGTGCAGGATCTCCGACGGCACGTCCACCATCGCCGGGCCGCGCCACATCGCCAGCGCCGTCGTGAACAGGCCGGACGCGGCGTGCAGGTTGCCCAGCGCCCGCTCCTGCTCGCCCTGCTCGACGAGGCCGCCGAACCGGACGACGTCGATGGTCTTCTCGTCCACGTCGATCAGGTAGCCGTCCGGCACGGTCCGGATGGGCACGTCCCGGCCGAGCACCTGGCGCAGCCGCATCACGTACGTCTGGAGGGTGCCGCGGGCCCGTGCGGGCGGGTCGGCGCCCCACACGTGCTCGGCCAGCTCGTCCACCGAGACGCTCGTCCCGGCGCGCAGCAGCAGCGACACCAGCAGGGAGCGCTGGCGGCCCGCGCGGACCGGCACCAGCTCGCCGTCGACCAGCACCTGGAGGGGACCGAGGAAGCGGAACTCGAGCTGCGAGCCCATCCGCGACCTCCTCCGCCCGTGTCCGAAGTCTCCTCGCCGGTCGTCCGCCCCGCGCACCGACCCGACCTCTCCGTTGTACAGCCTAGGAGAGCGCTCACCGGATCGTCCGTGCTCACGTTGGGTCAGCGCGCGTGCGCCGGCCGTACCACAATGGCTCTTCGCGTGGCCGTATCGTGACCTGCAGGGTTCCGGAAGGACAACTTGCACCGGTTAGGGTCGGCGACCACACAGTGAGATCGTCGGATTCACCAAGGGGTGTTTGATGCTTCAATCCCGAACGGCTCGGAGCCGTTGGCTGGCCGCGATCGGCCTGGTCGGCGTCTCCGCGCTCGCCTTGTCCGCCTGCGCTCAATCAGAGCGCGGGACCGACAGCGCCGGATCCGGCAAAGTAGGTGGCACGTTCACCTTCGGCGCCGCCGGCGCGCCGAAGCTGTTCGACCCGTTCTACGCGACGGACGGCGAGACGTTCCGCGTCGCCCGCCAGATGTTCGAGGGTCTGACCACCTTCAAGCCCGGCACCGCGGAGCCCGCTCCCGAGCTCGCGGAGAGCTGGTCCCCCAGCACCGACGGTCTCACCTGGACCTTCAAGCTCAAGCAGAACGTGAAGTTCCACGACGGTTCGGCGTTCGACGCCGCGGCGGTCTGCGCGAACTTCGACCGCTGGTACAACCAGAAGGGCGCGGGCACCTCCGACGCCGTGTCCCAGTACTACGTGGACAACTTCGGCGGGTTCTCCGACGGCGCGAAGCCGTCCCTGTACAAGTCGTGCAGCGCGAAGGACACGAACACCGCCGAGATCGTGCTGACCGCGGTGACGTCGAAGTTCCCGGACATCCTGGGCCTGCCCTCGTTCTCCATGCAGAGCCCGACGGCGCTCAAGCAGTACGACGCCGACAACGTGCAGGCGCAGGGCGACAGCTTCGTGTTCCCGGCGTACGCGACCGACCACCCGACCGGCACCGGTCCGTTCAAGTTCGGCGCGTACGACAAGGCCAACAACACGGTCGAGCTCGTCCGCAACGACGACTACCACGGCAACAAGGCGAAGCTGGACAAGGTCGTCTTCCGGATCATCCCGGACGAGACCGCCCGCAAGCAGGCGCTCCAGTCCGGTGACATCGACGGCTACGACTTCCCGGCCGCTGCCGACTGGGACGGCCTCAAGAAGGCCGGCTTCAACGTCGCCATCCGGCCCGCGTTCAACGTCATGTACTTCGGCATCAACCAGTCGGGCAACCCGGCGCTGAAGGACCTGAAGGTCCGCCAGGCGCTGGCCCACGCGATCAACCGCGAGCAGCTGGTCAAGTCGCAGCTGCCCGAGGGCGCGAAGGTCGCGGACGAGTTCATCCCGGAGACCGTCGGCGGCTACACCAAGGACGTCACCAAGTACCCGTACGACGTGGAGAAGGCCAAGGCCCTGCTCACCGAGGCGGGCGCGACCGGTCTGACGCTGAAGTTCTACTGGCCCAGCGAGGTCACCCGGCCGTACATGCCCAGCCCGAAGGACATCTACGGCGCCATCGCCGCGGACCTGGAGAAGGCGGGCATCAAGGTCGAGGCCATCACCAAGCCGTGGAACGGCGGTTACCTCACCGACGTCGACCAGAAGGTGCCGGACGTCTTCCTGCTCGGCTGGACCGGTGACACCGGTTCCGCCGACAACTGGATCGGCACGTTCTTCGGCAACCCGGAGAACCGCTTCAGCACCGGCTCCTCCCCGTGGGGCGCCACCCTCGCGGCCGACCTGAAGAAGGCCGACTCGACCCCGGACCGCGACGCGCGGCTCAAGGCGTACGAGGCGCTCAACAAGCAGATCATGGGTGAGTACCTGCCCGCTGTCCCGATCTCGCACTCGCCGCCCGCGCTCGTGCTCAAGTCGGACGTCAAGGGCATCACGCCCAGTCCTCTCACCGACGAGAAGTTCGGCCCCGCCAGCAAGGGCTGAGCCGCGACACCTCGCCAGAGAGAACAACCAACCAGAGAGAACAACGGGGTAGGTACGTGCTCCGCTACACCGTAAGGCGGCTGATCCAGCTGCTCGGCGTGGTGCTGGTGCTCTCGTTGCTCGTCTTCGCGTGGTTGCGCGCACTCCCAGGAGGGCCGGCTTCGGCCCTCCTGGGGGACCGCGGGACCGACGAGTCGCGGGCGGCGCTGGAGCAGCAACTCGGTCTAGACCAGCCGATCTTCGTCCAGTACTTCAAATTCCTCGGTCGAGCCGTGACCGGAAACTTCGGCAACTCGACCGGTGTGCAGCCGGGTGACTCGGTGGTCGACATCTTCGTCCAGCGGTTCCCCGCCACCCTCGAACTCAGCATCTTCGCGATCGTCATCGCGGTGGTCGTCGGCATCCCCCTCGGCTACCTCGCGGCCAAGCGCCGCGGCACCTGGTTCGACAACCTGAGCGTCGGCGGGTCCCTGATCGGTGTGGCCGTCCCGGTCTTCTTCCTCGCCTTCGTGCTCAAGGAAGTCCTCGCGTCCAAGCTAGGCCTCCCGTCCGTCGGCAGGCAGGACGCCATCGGCGCGACCAGGGTCACCGGCTTCTTCGTCCTCGACGGCCTGCTCACGCAGGAGTGGGACGCGGCGTGGAACGCGCTCAAGCACCTGTTCCTGCCCGCCATCGCGCTCGCCACGATCCCGTTCGCGGTCATCTTCCGCATCACCAGGGCCGCCGTGCTCGACGTGATGGACGAGGACTACGTGCGGACGGCCGAGGCCAAGGGCCTCACCGCGCAGCTGGTGCGCCGTCGCCACGTGCTGCGCAACGCGATGCTCCCGGTGGTCACCACCATCGGCCTCCAGATCGGCGCGCTGCTCGCGGGCGCCGTGCTGACCGAGAAGGTGTTCGCCTTCCCCGGGGTCGGCGAGGCGCTCGCGCTCGGCTTCGAGCGGCGCGACTACCCGGTCCTGCAGATGCTCATCATGGTCGCCGCGATCGTGTACGTGGTCGTCAACCTCCTGGTCGACCTGTCCTACGCGCTGATCGACCCGCGGATCAGGACGAGGTAGCGCCATGGCCATCGGAACCAAGAAGGAGCGCATCGACTCGCTCGCCGAGTCGACCGCCGACGACTCCGGGGTCAGCCTCGCGGCCAGCGCGTGGAAGCGCCTGCGCCGCAGCCCGGTGTTCCTGTTCGGCTCGTTCATCATCGTCGCCTTCATCATCATCGCGGTCATCGCGCCGTGGATCGCCCCGCACGACCCGTCCGCCAGGGACCTCGCGGACCAGGTCATCAAGGCGCGCAACCAGATCCCGGAGCCGCAGCCGGGCCACCCGCTCGGCGGTGACCTCCAGGGCCGCGACTTCCTGTCGCGCCTGCTCGTCGGCGCCCAGCAGACGCTGCTCGTGGGTGTGTTCGCGACGCTGATCGGCCTCGCGGGCGGTCTCGCGCTCGGCACGCTCGCGGGCGCGTTCGGCGGCTGGGTCGACTCGCTGGTCATGCGGATCGTCGACGTCATGCTGTCGATCCCGCAGCTGCTGCTGGCGTTCGGCATCGGCGCGCTGTTCGCCAAGCCGAACCTGTTCACCGTCATCCTGGCGGTGTCGATCGTGCAGATCCCGGTGTTCGCCCGCCTGCTGCGCGGGTCGATGCTGGCGCAGCGGGGCAGCGACCACGTGCTGGCGGCGACGTCGCTCGGCGTGAAGCCGGGGGCGATCGTGTTCCGGCACATGCTGCCCAACTCGCTCGGCCCGGTGATCGTGCAGTCCACGCTGGTGCTGGCGACGTCGATCATCGACGCCGCCGCGCTGTCGTTCCTCGGCCTCGGCAACCCGGACGACCGGGTGCCCGAGTGGGGCCAGATGCTCGGCGGCGCCCAGACCGTGATCGACACGCACCCGCAGCTGGCGTTCTGGCCCGCGGGCTGCATCATCGCGATCGCGCTGGGCTTCACGCTCGTCGGCGAGTCCCTGCGCGACGCCCTCGATCCGAAGAACAGGCGGTGAGCTCGGTGGCACTACTGGAAGTTCGCGACCTCACCGTGGAGTTCCACCGCAAGGGCGAGGAGCCCTTCACCGCGGTGGACCGCGTCAGCTTCGACGTCGAACCCGGCCAGACCGTCGGCCTGGTCGGCGAGTCGGGCTGCGGCAAGTCCGTCACCTCGCTCGCGATCATGGGCCTGCTGCCCAAGCGCGGCGCGAAGGTCAGCGGCACGGTGAACTTCGAGGGCACGGACCTGCTGCGCCTGTCGGACAAGCAGTTGCGCGACAAGCGCGGCCGCGACCTCGGCATGGTGTTCCAGGACCCGCTGTCCTCGCTGAACCCCGTCATTCCGATCGGCCTCCAGGTCACCGAGGTGCTGGAACGGCACCAGGGCCTGAGCCGCAAGGCGGCCATGGTCGAGGCGGCCGACCTGCTCGACAAGGTCGGCATCCCGGACCCGAACCGCAGGCTGTCGGAGTACCCGCACCAGCTGTCCGGCGGGATGCGGCAGCGCGCGCTCATCGCCATCGCGCTGGCGTGCAAGCCGAGGCTGCTGATCGCGGACGAGCCGACGACCGCGCTGGACGTCACCATCCAGGCCCAGATCCTCACGCTCCTGAGGGAACTCGTGCGGGACCTGGGCACGGCCCTGGTGATGATCACGCACGACCTGGGTGTCGTGGCGGGCCTGTGCGACGAGGTGAACGTGCTCTACGCGGGCCGCGTCGTGGAGAAGGCGCAGCGGCACGAGCTGTTCGCGCAGCCGCGCCACCCGTACACGCACGGCCTGCTCGCGTCGATCCCGCGGCTGGACGCCCCCAGGGGTGAGCGGCTCAACCCGATCCGCGGCTCCGTGGCGGACAACATCCCGTGGACCAGCGGGTGCGCGTTCGCGCCGCGCTGCCCGAACGTGCTGGACGTGTGCACCGAGGTGACGCCCGTCCAGGAGGACATCGGGGGCGGCAGGCTGCTGCGCTGCCACAACCCGGTGCAGCCCGAGGTGCCGCAGGAGGTGTCGGCATGACCGCTCCGCTGGTGTCCATCGAGGGCATCAAGGTGCACTTCCCGATCAAGCGGGGTGTCATCCTCGACCGCACGGTCGGGCACGTCTACGCGGTGGACGGCGTCGACCTGGAGATCCACCGGGGCGAGACCTACGGTCTCGTCGGCGAGTCGGGCTGCGGCAAGTCGACCCTGGGCCGGGGCGTGCTCAGGCTCACCGAGCCGACCGCGGGCCGGGTCGTCTTCGACGGCACCGACCTCACGTCGCTCAAGGGCGAAGAGCTGCGCACGATGCGCCGCCGGATGCAGATGGTGTTCCAGGACCCGATGTCCTCGCTGGACCCGAGGCAGTCGGTCGAGTCCATCCTGGTCGAGGGCCTGCACGCCCACGGCCTCGACAAGGACAAGGCCGCGACCGCCAAGCGGCTGCGCTCGCTGCTGTCGTCGGTGGGCCTGCCGTCGACCTCGCTGCGCAAGTACCCGCACGAGTTCTCGGGCGGCCAGCGCCAGCGCATCGGCATCGCCCGCGCGCTGGCGGTCGAGCCGGACCTGATCATCGCCGACGAACCGGTGTCCGCGCTGGACGTCTCGGTGCAGGCCCAGGTGGTCAACCTCCTGGAGGACCTCCAGGAGGAGTTCGGCCTCACCTACCTGGTCATCGCGCACGACCTGGCGGTCGTGCGGCACATCTCCGACCGCGTCGGCGTGATGTACCTGGGCGGTCTGGTCGAGGAAGCCACGTCGGACGACCTCTACGCGGAACCGCTCCACCCGTACACGAAGGCGCTGCTGTCGGCGATCCCCGTGCCGGACCCGGAGGTCGAGGACCGGCGCGAGCGGATCCTGCTCCAGGGCGACCTGCCGTCGCCCGCGAACCCGCCGTCGGGCTGCCGCTTCCACACCAGGTGCCCGTGGAAGCAGAACACCAGGTGCGACACCGAGCGGCCGGTGCTCCGCGAGGTCGAGCCGGGCCACCGGGTGGCGTGCCACTGGGCGGAGGACATCCGCAGCGGCCGGATCAGGCCGCACGCGGTGGAGGCGGTGCTCGTCGAGGAGGACGGCATCTCGCCGGACATCCCCCTCGTGGGCCCGGTCTCGGTGACCGAGGCGCTCAACCCGTAGTCGGAACGGCCCGCAGACCCCCTCTGCGGGCCGTTCCCGTTCTCCGTGGCGGTCAGGCGGGCCACCGGGGAGACCGGCCCAGCCTGCCCACCAACCGGTCCGTCGCGGACGCCGAACCCGGCACCGGCACGGGTGGGGCGAACGACGCGATCCCCGCCGGGTACCGCGCGGTGATGCGCAGGGCCGCCGACGCCAGGTCGTCCTCGAACTCGTACTCCCGCCCCAGCGCACGCGCCAGGTCCCAGGCGTGGACCAGGTTGTCCACGAAGTGCGCGGCCACCAGCGTCCGCCCGCTCCGCCTCCCGAAACCGGGGAACTCCCGCTCCGCGTCGAGCATCCCGGCGGTGTCGAACGCGGCCCACGCGTCCGCGACCGCGGCCTGGTAGACGCCCAGCGGATCCGCGCCGAGCGGCTCTCCCACCACGTCCACGGACTCCCCGCGGGCCCCGGCCGTGAACGCGGCCGTCGAGTCGACCTGGTGCTGGACCAGGTCCCGCACGGTCCACTCGACGCAGGGCGTGGCCGCGCTCCACTCCGCCGCGCTCACCCCCTCGATGAGCGCGAAGTTCAACTCGCAGGCACGACGGTCCAGCTCCACCAGGTCCAGCACGACAACCCCCATCAGATAACTGTACGAACGGTCGTACTATTACCTGGACGCGAGACCCTGTCAACCGAGGGAGCTACCGTGACCACCGTGGCGAACCCGGACGGCCGGTTGGAACGCGGCGAGCAGACCCGGCGGCTCATCCTCAGACGAGCCGCCGACATCGCGTCCGTGGAGGGCCTCGAAGGCCTCTCCATCGGCCGCCTGTCCACCGAGCTGGAGATCAGCAAGAGCGGCGTCTTCGCGCACTTCGGCTCGAAGGAGGAACTCCAGCTGGCCACCATCAGGGCGGCCACCAAGATCTTCGTCGACGAGGTCGTGACCCCGGCGTTCCAGCAGCCCGCGGGCCTGCCGCGGCTGAGGGCGCTGTGCGAGGGCTGGCTGACCTACTCCGAGCACCGCACGTTCCCCGGCGGCTGCTTCTTCGCCGCCGTGCAGCCGGAGTTCAGCTCACGGCCGGGCCGGGTCCGGGACGCCGTCGCCGAGGCGGGTGCCCGGTGGACGGCTCTCATCCGCGACCAGGCGGAGAAGTCGGACCTCGACGACGACCCCGCCCAGGTGGCCTTCGAGGTCGTCGCCTTCCTGGAGGCGGCCAACGTGCAGGCCATCCTGCACAACGCCCCGGACGCCTACGACCGGGCGCGCACGGCCGTTCGGGCCAGGCTCACGCCGCGACCGGCGCGGCGGGAGCCTCGACCACCCGCCGCTGCGCGGCCCTGACCGCCATCCCCGCGGGCACGCTGATCACCAGCGCCACGCCCGACGAGATCGCCACCGCCAGCACGGGGTCGGACACGACCTGCCCGCCGACGTACCCCAGCAGCGCCGCGTAGGCGCTCCACAGCGTCGCCCCGACCACCGCCACCGGCACGAACCGCCGCCGCGGCCAGCGCAGCGACCCGGCGAGGACGGCACCGACGATGCCGCCGCCGGGCACGAACCGGATGGCCACCAGGATCGACTCGCCGCGCGTGGCGAGCTGGCCCGCGGTCCACGCGAGCACCGCCCGCGACCCGGTGCCTCGGGAGAACCGCCGCAGTGCCCGTTCCCCCAACCCCCGGCCGAGTCCGAAGTTGACGAGGTCGGCGAGCGTGCAGCCCACCGCCGCCACGACGATCACCCAGACCAGCGGCAGCTCACCCGCAGAGGCGAGCACCCCGTACCCGATCAGGACGGCCTCGGTGGGCGCGAGCGGCACCACCGCGACCACGAACAGCACGAGGAGGCTTGCTACGGCGGCGTTCACAACCCGTGCAACGCCCGAGGTGGACGTTCGGCTTCACGGTCGGGGGGAACTTCAGCATTCCCACAGGTGGTGCGCCGCACCACCGCCCACACAGGACCCGTCGAGCGGCGGGTAGACCGGTCGACGCTTCAGCGGGTCCGCCGTTCCTGGCAGGATCCGCCCGTGCACATCAACGAGTGGCTCCAGACGATCCCACCGATGGCGATCATCCTGCTGGTCGGCTTCGTGATCGGCTTCGAGAGCCTCGGCATCCCGCTGCCCGGTGAGATCGTGCTGGTCAGCGCCGCACTGCTGTCGGCGCAGCACGTCGTGAGCCCGGTGGCCGTCGCACTGGCCGCCATCACCGGCGCGATCGTGGGTGACTCGAT
Source organism: Umezawaea sp. (assembly GCF_057122925.1). Classification (NCBI taxonomy): domain Bacteria; kingdom Bacillati; phylum Actinomycetota; class Actinomycetes; order Pseudonocardiales; family Pseudonocardiaceae; genus Umezawaea; species Umezawaea sp. The sequence goes on from NZ_DBNGPQ010000138.1 coordinate 19,824, forward strand.
CGGCTACACGATCGGCCGCAGGGGCGGCAAACCGCTGTTCGTCTGGGCGGGCACCAAGTTCCCGAAGCACTTCGGACCCGCGCACCTGGCGACCGCCGAGCGGGCGTTCGAGCGCTGGGGCATGTGGGCCGTCTTCTTCGGACGGTTCGTCGCGCTGCTGCGCATCTTCGCCGGACCACTCGCGGGCGCGCTGCACATGCGCTACTGGAAGTTCCTCACGGCGAACGCGCTCGGCGGGGTCGTGTGGGCGGGCGGCACCACCGCCGTCATCTACTACGTCGGCATCGTCGCGGAGACGTGGCTGAAGCGCTTCTCGTGGGTCGGCCTGCTCGCGGCCGTCCTGTTCGGGATCGGCACCGCGCTGTTCATGAAGCGCCGCGCCGCGAAGGTGGCGGAGAGGGCGGAGACGGGGTCCGCCGCGGCGGACCCCGTCTCCGAGCCCGCCTAGCGGTTCGCGCGGTTCACGGCCGACACGATGCCCGTGAGGGCGGCGGCGGTCGTGGAGTGGTCGATGCCGACGCCCCACAGGACGCGGTCGCCGACGGCGCACTCCAGGTAGGCGGCGGCGCGGGCGTCGTCACCGGCGGTGAGGGCGTGCTCCACGTAGTCCAGCACCCGCACGTCGTAGCCGATGGACGCCAGCGCGTCGACGAACGCGGCGATCGGCCCGTTGCCGTTGCCGTTGATCTCGACCTTCTCGCCGTCGGCCCAGATGGTCGCGGTGATCTCCGCGTGGCCGCTGTCGTCGCTGGCGATCCGGTGCCCGACCAGCTTCAGCGGCACGGCCGGGGTCAGGTACTCCTCGGAGAACGCGTCCCACATGTCCTTGGGGCCGATCTCGCCGCCGTGGGTGTCGGTGACCTCCTGGATCACCCGCGAGAACTCGACCTGGAGCCTGCGCGGCAGGTCCAGGTGGTGCTCGGTCTTCATCAGGTACGCCACGCCGCCCTTGCCGGACTGCGAGTTGACCCGGATCACGGCCTCGTAGTTGCGGCCGACGTCCTTCGGGTCGATGGGCAGGTACGGGACCTCCCACGGGTACTCGTCGACGTGCTGGTCGGCGGCCTTGGCCTCGTCCTCCAGCGCCTCCAGGCCCTTCTTGATCGCGTCCTGGTGGCTGCCGGAGAACGCGGTGAACACCAGGTCGCCGCCGTAGGGGTGCCGCTCGGGCACGGGCAGCTGGTTACAGTACTCGACCGTGCGGCGGATCTCGTCGATGTCGGAGAAGTCGATCTGCGGGTCGACGCCCTGGCTGAAGATGTTCATGCCCAGCGTCACCAGGCACACGTTGCCGGTGCGCTCGCCGTTGCCGAACAGGCAGCCCTCGATGCGGTCGGCGCCCGCCAGGTAGCCCAGCTCGGCCGCGGCGACACCCGTGCCGCGGTCGTTGTGCGGGTGCAGCGACAGGACGATCGAGTCGCGGCGGGCCAGGTTGCGCGACATCCACTCGATGGAGTCGGCGTAGACGTTCGGCGTGGCCATCTCGACGGTCGCGGGCAGGTTGATGATCATCGGCAGCTCGGGCGTCGGCGCGATGACCTCGGTGACCGCGTCGCACACCTCCAGGGCGTACGACAGCTCGGTGCCGGTGTAGGACTCGGGGGAGTACTCGTAGCGGAACTCGGTCTCCGGGTAGCCCTCGGCGACCTCCAGCGCGTACTTCGCGGCGTCCACGGCGATCTTCTTGATGCCCTCGCGGTCGGACTTGAACACGACGCGGCGCTGGAGGATCGAGGTCGAGTTGTAGAAGTGCACGATCGCGCGGGGAGCGCCGTCCAGCGACTCGAAGGTCCGCTTGATCAGCTCGGGGCGGCACTGGGTCAGCACCTGGATGCTCACGTCGTCCGGGATCGCGCCGTCCTCGATGATCTCGCGGACGAAGTCGAAGTCGGTCTGCGACGCGGCGGGGAAGCCGACCTCGATCTCCTTGAAGCCCATCCGCACCAGCAGGTCGAACATCTTGCGCTTGCGGGCGGGCGACATCGGGTCGATCAGGGCCTGGTTGCCGTCACGCAGGTCGACGGCGCACCACTGCGGCGCCCTGGTGATGGTCTTCGACGGCCAGGTCCGGTCGGGTACCGAGACCGGCTCCACCGACTCGGCGAACGAGCGGTAGCGGTGGAACGGCATGGAGCTGCCGCGCTGGGTGTTCCACGTCGGCTGGTCGGCGGGCGCGGGCCGGGACGGCGGGCGCAGGCGGCTGGTGCCGGAGGTGTACGCGTCGGGGCTGGTGGTCATGATCCGAGTTCTCCTGCTGGTCGCTGGGAATGCAGACGACCGGCGGCATTGCTCGACTCCGCGACGGGGGGCCGGTCTGGTCAGACCCCGTCACGGCAGCGAAGCAGGAGGGTACGCGCCACGTCCGACACTCTAACCACAATTCCGCACGAGGCCGAACCGTTCGACCACATGGTGGAACTTCACCCGTCCGTGTTTGCCGCAACGCGCGCGTGGGAATTCGTTGCACATGTCCAGATGGCGTACAGGAACTCGCAGCGGCAGCTACACGGCTGCCAGGGTGATCAGCGGCGTTGGCGCGCTGTTCGCGATCATCGAGATCATCTACATCCTGATGATCGTGCTCGGCGCCAACCAGGCCAACGCGTTCTTCTCCTTCGTGAGGTCTCTCGCGGAGCCCTTGTCGCTCTTCTTCCCCGGCCTGTTCAGCTTCGAGAACTACAACCTGGCCGTGATCGTCAACTACGGCCTCGCAGCGGTCTTCTGGCTCGTCGTCACGGGCCTCATCGCCCGCCTCATCGCCCGCTAGGTCTGGCTACTGGCCGGTAAGTCTGTGCCACACTGGTCGACATGGCCGAGAACCGGACGAGCACCGGTCACGGCGCCCGCGCGAAGGTCGTGGGCGCCGTGGCCGTCGTCGTCGGGTGGGCGGGGCTCGCCGCGGCGCTCGTCCTCGTCGCCCACGTGGTGCTGACCGTCGGCGAAGCCAACCCGGACAACGGCATCACGTCCACGATCCGCGACCTCGCCCAACCGCTCGCCCTCGGCTTCCACGACCTGTTCACCCCGCGGGACCCGAAGCTCGCCGTGATCGTGAACCACGGCGTCGCGGCCCTGTTCTGGCTGTTCGCCAGGTCACTCGTGCTCAGGCTGGTCCGCAGGCTCGGCTGAGAACGCCGCCTCGCCCCACGTCCCGCTGAACACCAGCTCGGTCAACGGCCTGCGCCCGCGCGGCCGGGTCTCCCTGACCTGGAGCTCCTCCGGCAGGTCGGCCACGTTGCCCAGGTGCCCCACCGCGACGACCACGACCGGCAGCACGTCGTCCGGCAGCGCGAACCCCGCGCGCACGGCGTCGGGGTCGAACCCGCCGATCTGGTGGGTCACGAGCCCGAGGTCCACGGCCTGGAGCACGAGGTTCTGCACCGCGAGCCCCAGCCCGTAGACGGTGTTCGGCAGCTCGCCGCGCTCGTCGGCCGTGACCACCGCGCCGACCAGCAGCGCGGACGCCCGGTGCGCCCAGGTCCGGTTGCGCGGCCGGAGCGCGCCCAGGATCCGCCGGTGGGTGTCGTCACCGCGGTAGCCCAGCAGGAACCGGGCAGGCTGGGTGTTGCCGTGCGACGCGGCCCAGCGGGCCGCCTCCAGCAGCACCCGCATCTGCCCCGCCGACACCTCGGCCACCGGGTCGAACGCCCTCGGGCTCCACCGCCGCTCGATCGCCGGGAGCATCAGATCGCGTACTGCCAGGCCGTGATGGCGTACGCCCCGAACCAGGCGCTGAACACCGCGAGCCCGGTCAGCAGCGCCACGGCCGTCGACGTCCGCCGCTTCGCGATGGCCAGCGCGGCCGGGACCAGCAGCGTGAACGCGGGCAGCAGCAGCCGCGCCTTCGAGTTCATCAACCCGTTCGAACCCAGGTCCATCACCAGCACCCCGATCCCGTAGACCAGCAGGGGCCACTCCAGCCTCCGCCGGAACCCCAGCACCACCAGCGCGATGGCGATCCCCAGGATCCACACGGTCGTCAGCTCCAGCACCGACCGGGGATCACCGAGGTTCGCCAGCGCGAACTTCCAGGTCGCGGCCCCGCCGTCGAACCGCGAGTCCCAGCCGCGCTGCTGCACCGCGAACCAGCCGTCCAGCTGCCCGGTGCGCGCGGCCACGTACCCGAGGTAGCCCAGCAGGCCCAGCGGCGCGATCATCCCGCCGACCCACGGCCGCCACCCGTCCCTGCGGGTCATCACGGACACCAGCGCCGCCAGCCCCACGGCCAGCAGCAGCGCCGCCGCCGTCGGCCGCACCAGACCCGCCGCCGCCGTGCACAGGCCCGCCAGCACCCACTTGCGCTCCACCACGCCGACCAGCGCCCACGCGGCCAGCGCGCAGAACGTGGCCTCGGAGTAGGTCATCGACAGCACGATCGCCATCGGCGACGCGGCGAACAGCGCCACCAGCACCAGCCCGGCGCGCGGCGACCCGTCGCGGATCCCCGCTCCCAGCCGGTACAGGCCGTACGCGCAGAACACGCCGCTCACCAGGCTCACCGTGAACGCCGCCCCGCGCGTCTCCACACCGGGCAGGCCGTCGAGCCAGCGCACCAGCGCGGGGTAGCCGGGGAAGAACGCGAGCGGCGTCTCCGGGGTGCGCCTGCCGAACGCGTCGACCAGGAAACTCGGCACCCCGCCGTAGCCGCCCTCGGCGATGCCGAGGAACCACTGCCCGTCCCACGACGTCAGCGCCGTGGTCGTGCTCTTGCCCCACCGGTCGGCCATCAGCCCGAGGACGAGCAGCCCCAGTTCGCGGATCGCGACGAACACCACCGCGGGAGCCAGCAGCAGGGTGGTCGGGTGTCTCAGCAGCCGCGCCAGCCGCTCGCGCGGCGAGGGGTTCCCGCCGTGCTCCACCGGGGGACCGGCCACCACCCGCACTGTCGACACGGCCACGAGAGTAGTGCCCGTCACGGCCCCCGCTGTCCACTCCTTGACACAGGTAGGCTGCCTGCGACGTGGGAATTTGATCCACAAGGAGGTCAGTCGGTGGCGCTCGTCGTCCAGAAGTACGGCGGTTCCTCGGTCGGAAGCGCCGAGCGGATCAAACGGGTGGCCGAGCGGATCGTCGCGACCCGGAAAGCCGGCAACGACGTGGTCGTCGCGGTCTCCGCGATGGGCGACTCGACCGACGAACTGCTCGACCTGGCCCGCCAGGTGTCCCCGGTCCCGCCCGCCCGCGAGCTCGACATGCTCCTCACCTCCGGTGAGCGCATCTCGATGTCGCTGCTGGCGATGGCGATCGACGCGCTGGGGGCCGAGGCCCGGTCGTACACCGGATCGCAGGCGGGCGTGATCACCACGTCCGTGCACGGCAAGGCGCGCATCATCGACGTGACGCCGAGCCGGATCTCCGACGCGCTGGCCGACGGGGCGATCGCGATCGTCGCCGGGTTCCAGGGCGTCAGCCAGGACAGCAAGGAGATCACCACGCTCGGGCGCGGTGGCACGGACACGACCGCGGTGGCGCTGGCCGCCGCGCTCAAGGCCGACGTCTGCGAGATCTACACCGATGTGGACGGCGTGTTCACCGCCGACCCCCGCATCGTGCCCAACGCCAAGCGGCTCGAGACCATCACCTACGAGGAGATGCTCGAGATGGCCGCGTGCGGCGCGAAGGTGCTGATGCTGCGCTGCGTCGAGTACGCGCGCCGCTACAGCGTCCCCGTGCACGTCCGCTCTTCGTTCAGCAACAAGCCAGGGACCATCGTGTCCGGGTCAGTGGAGGACCATCCCGTGGAACAGGCGATGATCACCGGTGTCGCGCACGACCGGTCGGAGGCCAAGGTCACCGTGACCGCCGTGCCCGACCACCCCGGCGTGGCGGCCAAGATCTTCCGCGTCGTGGCGCAGGCCGAGATCGACATCGACATGGTCGTGCAGAACATCTCGCGCGCCGCCGACGGCCGCACCGACATCACGTTCACGCTGCCCAAGGACGACGGCCCGCGCGCCGTCGAGGCGCTGAACAAGTCGCGCGACGAGATCGGCTTCGAGCAGGTCCTCTACGACGACCACGTCGGCAAGGTGTCGCTGATCGGGGCCGGGATGCGGTCGCACCCCGGTGTGACGGCGACGTTCTGCGAGGCGCTGGCCACGGCGGGGGTGAACATCGAGATCATCTCCACGTCGGAGATCCGGATCTCGGTGATCTGCCGGGACACGCAGCTCGACGACGCGGTCCGCGCGCTGCACGACGCGTTCGAACTCGGTGGGGACGAAGAGGCAGTGGTGTACGCGGGGAGCGGACGATGAGCGGACCTGTCCTGGCGCTGGTGGGCGCGACCGGTGCCGTCGGCACCGTGATGATCGACATCATGGACCGCCGCGCGAGCGTGCCGTGGAGCGAGGTCCGGCTGATCGCCTCGGCGCGGTCGGCGGGGAAGAAGCTCACCGTCCGCGGTGAGGAGCTGACGGTCGTCGCGCTGTCGCCCGAGGCGTTCGACGGCGTCGACATCGCCATGTTCGACGTGCCGGACGAGGTCTCCGCGGAGTGGGCGCCGATCGCGGCGTCGCGCGGGGCCGTCGCGGTGGACAACTCCGGCGCGTTCCGGATGGACCCCGAGGTGCCCCTGGTGGTGCCCGAGGTCAACGCGGACCAGATCGCCAACCGTCCCAAGGGGATCATCGCGAACCCCAACTGCACGACGCTGTCGATGATGGCGGCGCTGGGGGCGCTGCACCGCGAGTTCGAGCTGAGGGAACTCGTGGTGTCGTCATACCAGGCGGCCTCCGGTGGCGGGCAGGCCGCGATCGACCGCCTGTACGCCGAGCTGGAGGCGTTGGCGGGCAAGGAGGTCGGGGTTCGGGTCGGTGACGTGCGCGAGGTCCTCGACGCGGCCGGGCTGCCCGTGTCGGACTCGCCGTTCCCGGCTCCGCTGGTGCAGAACGTGATCCCGTGGGCCGGGTCGCTGAAGGACGACGGGTGGACCAGCGAGGAGCTGAAGGTCCGCAACGAGTCCCGCAAGATCCTCGGCATCCCGGACCTGAAGGTGTCGGCGACCTGCGTGCGGGTGCCGGTCGTGACGACGCACTCGTTGGCGGTGCACGCGGTGTTCGCGCGCGAGGTCACCGTCGAGGCGGCGCACAAGATCCTGGCCGAGCAGCCGACGATCGTGCTGGTGGACGACCCGGCCGAGCTGAAGTTCCCCACGCCGGTCGACACGGTCGGGGAGGACCCGACGTTCGTGGGGCGGGTTCGGCAGGCGCTGGACTTCCCGAACACGCTGGACTTCTTCGTGTGCGGCGACAACCTGCGCAAGGGCGCGGCGCTGAACACGTACGAGATCGCCGAAGGGCTGGCCGAGCGGCTGTAGCGGTGCGGTGACGGGGGCGTGGTCGGCGGGTGCGTCGGCCACGCCCCTTTCGCCGTTCGTTGAGTAGCGTCTGCGGGTATGGCTGAGGCAGTGCTCGGTGTGGACCTGGGAACCACCGCGACGAAGGTGATCGCGGTCGATCGGAGTGCTCGGGTGCTGTTCAGCGCCGAGCACGGCTATCCGTTGCACACCACCCCCTCCGGGGAGGCGACGCACGACCCGCTCCAGGTGGTGGAGGCGGCCTTCCTGGCGTTGCGGGAGGTCGCTGCGTGGTGCGTGTCGTCGGACGTCGACGTGGTGGCGCTGTCGTTGACGGGGGCGATGCACACGCTGCTCGCCCTGGACGCGGACGGTTCGCCGCTCACCGGGTCGTTGAGCTGGGCGGACAACCGGGCGGTCGAGGAGACGGCGCTGCTGCGCGGGACCGAGGAGGGCGCGCTGCTGCACCAGGTGACGGGGACGCCCATCCACCCGTTCGCGCCGCTGTCGAAGTTGGCGTGGTTCACGCGGCACTCGCCCGAACTGGCCCGCGGCGCCCGGTGGTGCGGGTTGAAGGACTTCGTCGGGTACCGGTTGACGGGGCGGCTGGCCACGGAGCACTCGTCGGCGTCCGGCACCGGGTTGATGGACATCCACCGGTTGGCGTGGCACCCCGGTTCGCTGGCGTTCGCGGGGATCCGGGCCGAGCAGCTGCCGGAGTTGCTGGCCCCCGTCGACTCGCTGCCGCTGACGGCGGACGTGCTGGGGATCCGGCCCGGTACCCCGGTGGTCATGGGGGGCGGCGACGGGCCGCTGGCCAACCTCGGTGTGGGGGCCGTGGTTCCCGGCGTGGCGGCGTTGTCGTTGGGGACCAGCGGGGCCCTGCGGGTCGTTCGCGATCAGCCCGGTGTGGACGAACGCGGGCGGGTGTTCTGCTACGGGATCGCGGAGGGCCTGTGGGTGCTGGGGGGCGCGGTCAGCAACGGTGGGGTGGTCGCGCAGTGGGCCGCCGAGACGTTCGGCGTCGAGGTGGGGGCCTTGTTGGACGAGGCCGCGGAGGTGCCCGTGGGAGCCGGTGGGGTGCTGGCGCTGCCCTACCTGCTGGCTGAGCGGGCCCCCTGGTGGGACCCGGACCCCCGCGCTTCGCTGATCGGGGTGCGGCGGGAGCACGGTCGGGCCGAGATCACCCGCGCCCTGGTGGAGGGGGTGGGGCAGCAGTTGGCTCTGGTGCTGGACGCGGTGCGGTCCACGGGGGCCGGGGTGGAGACGGTCCGGGTCACCGGCGGGGCGTTCCGGAGTGAGCTGTGGGCCGTGGTGCTGGCTTCGGCGTTGGGGATGCCGTTGGAGCTGGCCGACGACAGCGAGGGGTCCGGGGTGGGCGCCGCCCTGGTGGGGTGGAGGGCCTTGGGGGTGTTGCCGTCGTTGACGGCGGCGGCTGAGTTGATCGTTCCCGCTCGGACCATCGCTCCTGATGGTGAGGCCGTGAAGTACTACGCGCGGGCTCGGCCTCTGGTGGAGAAGGCCTATTCGGCTTTGCGGGAGTTGCACGCGGAGTTGGTTCGGTGAGGTGGGGGTAGGGGTTCCGCCGGTCCCAGCGGTGGTGGCCGATGCGACTCGGGGACCCCTCGATGTGACCCTGTGATCGGGCTGAAGGGCAGGTGGTGGCTACCTGCCCTTCCACCGGGGCAAGGGTCGAATCCCCCGAGCGACATCGGCCACTGCTCTAGGGAAGGCTCTGGCTCGTTGGTTGCGGGTCGGCCTTTTCGTTGTTCTTGGTCGTGTGTTTCGCTCTGTGGTCGAGGGCTGCGCCCAGGGCCGCGATGGCGGCGCCCGCTGCTCCCGTCGCCGCGAAGCCCCAGCCCGATGACGAGTGGTCTATGACGAAGCCCGCCAGTGGGGCTCCTGCTGCTGCTCCGAGGGTGAACGCTGAGCCTTGCAGGCCCATTGCCTCGCCGCGCACCGATGCCGGGGTCAGTTTGGTGATCACCTCGCCCGTGCTGGCGATCACCGGAGCCGCCAGCATGTTTGCCGGGACCAGTGCTGCTGCCAGTAGCCAGAGGTTGTCTGATGCCAGGCCCACCGGGATGGCCAGCAGGCCCAGTGAGGCCATGAGGGTTCTCGGGGTCGGGGCGTTCGTGAGGCCGCCGTAGATGAAGCCGCCCATCAGCGAGGCCGCGCACATGACGATGACCAGTGGGCCGGTCCACTGGATCTGGCCTTGTTCTTGCAGGGCGGCCACCAGGGAGACTTCCATCCCCGCCAGTACGAGGATCGCTCCGCAGGACGTCACCAGCACACCCAGGACCGGTGCCGTCAGCCATTCCCGCCTCGGTGGGCGTTCCGCGTGGGTTTCCTCCTCCTCGCTGCGGACCGGGGGGTTGGCGATCCACAGTGCGATCCCGGCCGCGACCATGGCGGCTCCCACCGTCCACAGTGCTGTGCGGCTGGAGGCGCTGGTGGTGAGCAGCACCGCCAGCGCCGGTCCCGCCATGTAGGCGACCTCGACGGCCATGGAGTCCATGGCGAGCGCGGTTCTGCGGTGGTCCACCGGTGTCAGCGCGGTGAGGACCTGGCGGCCGATGGACATCACCGGGAGGATCGTGAGGCCGGTCAGGAACGCCGTCACGAGCAGGACCGGATAGGACAGTGCCGGTGCGGTGAACCAGAACAGGCCCTCGGTGACCGTGCTGAGCGCGAGCATCGTGCGCAGTCCTCGGCGGTCGGTGAGGCGGCCCATCAGCGGGGCGCCCAGTGCGATGCCGATGGTGCTGGCCGTGCCGACCAGGCCCGCCGCGCCGTAGCCCCTGTCCAGCGACAGGACCACGTGGAGCGTCAGGGTCATGCCCGACGCCGTCGTCGGGATCCTGGCCAGGAGCATCAGCAGCATCGCCGGTCTGATGCCCGGCAGGCGGAGCAGGCTCAGGTACTTAGCAGGGTTCACGATCCCATCGTGCCCTGCGGGAGCAAGTCTTTAACCGCTCGTTTTCTTGACTCATTCCAGAAAACGTGGTCACATGGTCGGGACATGACACCTGACCCGCGTGAACTGCTGCGAGGAGCCGGACTGCGTCTCACCGCTCCTCGGCTGGCCGTGCTGGAGTGGCTCGGCCGGCACCCGCACTCGACGGCCGAGCACGTGGCCGACGGGGTGCGGGAGCGGCTGGGGACGGTGTCGACACAAGCCGTCTACGACGTGTTGAACACGTGTTCCCGGCTGAACCTCGTGCGCAGGATCGAGCCCGCCGGTCATCCGGCCCGCTACGAGACGCGCACGGGGGACGACCACCACCACCTGGTTTGCCGCCGCTGCGGCCGCGCCGAGGACGTCGACCACGTCCACGGCGCGGCGCCCTGCCTCGAACCCCCGAACTCGGCGGGCTTCACCGTCGACCGGGCCGAGGTGGTCTTCTGGGGCCTGTGCGGCGACTGCCAACTCCCACCACGGAACGAGGAGCCACCAGCGTGACCGAACCGCGCCACACCACGAACAACGTCGGCATCCCCGTCGCGAGCGACGACCACTCGCTGACGTTGGGCGCCAACGGGCCGATCCTGCTCCAGGACCACTACCTGATCGAGAAGAACGCCCAGTTCAACCGCGAGCGGGTGCCCGAGCGCGTGGTGCACGCCAAGGGCGGCGGCGCGTTCGGGTACCTGGAGGTCACCGAGGACGTCAGCCGGTACACGAAGGCGGCGCTGTTCCAGCCCGGTGTGAAGACCGAGGCGCTGGTGCGGTTCTCGACCGTCGCGGGTGAGCTGGGGTCGCCGGACACGTGGCGCGACCCGCGCGGCTTCTCGCTGAAGTTCTACACGTCGCAGGGCAACTACGACCTGGTCGGGAACAACACGCCGGTGTTCTTCCTGCGCGACCCGATCAAGTTCCCGGACTTCATCCGCTCGCAGAAGCGGCGGGCCGACACCGGTCGCCGCGACCACGACATGCAGTGGGACTTCTGGACGCTCCAGCCGCAGACGGCGCACCAGGTGGCCTGGCTGATGGGCGACCGGGGCATCCCGAAGACGTGGCGCCACCAGAACGGGTACGGCTCGCACACGTTCCTCTGGGAGAACGCGGTCGGCGAGAAGTTCTGGGTGAAGTACCACTTCAAGACCGACCAGGGCATCGAGACGCTGACGTCGGAGGAGGCCGCGCGGATCGCCGGTGAGGACGCCGACGCGCACCGGGCCGACCTGTGGCACTCGATCGAGCGCGGCGAGCACCCGTCGTGGACCCTGCACGTCCAGGTGATGCCGTACGCGGAGGCGGAGAACTACCGGTTCAACCCGTTCGACCTGACGAAGGTGTGGCCGCACGGCGACTACCCGCTGGTCAAGGTCGGCAAGCTGGTGCTGGACCGGAACCCGGCCGACTACTTCGCGGAGATCGAGCAGGCCGCGTTCGAGCCGACGAACCTGGTGCCCGGCATCGGGCCGTCGCCGGACAAGATGCTGATCGGCCGGATGTTCTCCTACCCGGACGCGCACCGGTACCGGATCGGCGCGAACTACGCGCAGTTGCCGGTGAACCGGCCGAAGTCGCCGGTGAACTCCTACTCCAAGGACGGCGCGATGCGGTACGGCAACGCGTCCGACCCGGTGTACGCGCCGAACTCCTACGGCGGCCCGCACGCCGACCCGATCGCGGCGGGCGAGGTGACGACGAACTACGGCGTCGAGGACGCCCCCGTGCGCGCGGCCTACAAGCTGCACGTCGAGGACGACGACTTCGGCCAGGCGGGCACGCTGATCCGCGAGGTGTTCACGCAGGAGCAGCGCGACCGGCTCGTGGAGACCGTGATCAACCACGCGGGCAACGGCGTGTCCGAGCCGGTGCTGGAGCGCGTGTTCGAGTACTGGCGCAACATCGACAAGGAGACCGGCGACCGCATCGCCGCAGGCTTCGGCAAGTGAGCTAGACCCGCACGCCACCACGCGCAACGGCCCCGGCGGCGCTCCTCGCGAGCGCCACCGGGGCCGTTCCGCCGTGCTCAGGCGGTCTTCGGCACGTCCTGGCGGGCGTTGGCCAGCGCGAGCCCGGTGCGCAGCGAGCCGACGGCCTCGGACACGGCCTCGCGGTAGATGCCGCCCAGGCCGAGGACGTTGGCGAACCCGTGGAACAGGCCCTCGTGGCGGCGGAGCACGACCGGCACGCCCTCCTCCGCGAGCCGCGCCGCGAACGCCTCGCCCTCGTCGCGCAGCGGGTCGAAGCCCGCGGTCGCGAGGTAGGTGGGCGGCAGGAGGCTGAGGTCGTCGGCCAGCAGCACCGAGATCCTGGGGTCCACCCAGGACTCCTCCTCGGGCGCGTAGTGGTCGCGGAACCAGTCCATCTTGGCGTCGGTGAGGAAGAAGCCGTTGCCGAACAGGTCGCGGGAGCGGCGGCGGGTCGAGGCGTCGACGGCGGGGTAGAGCAGCAGCAGGAACACCGGTGTCGGCCCACCGGCCTGCGCCGCGCGCAACGCGGTCACGGCGGCCAGGTTGCCGCCCGCGCTGTCGCCGCCGAGCGCGATGCGGTCGCGGTCCACGCGCAGGTCGGAGGCGTGCTCGACGGCCCACTCGAACGCGACCATCACGTCCTCCACGGCCGCGGGGAACGGGTGTTCCGGGGCGAGCCGGTAGTCGACGGCCAGCACGCGGACGCCCGCCTCGACGGCGAGGAACCGGCACAGGTTGTCGTGGCTGTCGAGGTCCCCGCTGACCCAGCCGCCACCGTGGTAGAAGATCAACAACGCGGAGTCGGGTGCGAGGCCGACGGGTTCGTAGACGCGGCCGGGGACCACGCCGCCGTCGCGGGGGATGCGCACCGGGCGCGTGGCGACGCCCTGCACGACCGGTCCGCACACCAGCGCGTTGCTCTGCGTCAGCGCGGCCCGGTTCTGCGCGGGCGTGGTGGTGTCCCAGTCCTGGCCGCTGAGCTGCTGGAGCTTGAGCAGGAGCTGGGCGTCGGGGTGCAGGCGCTGGCCGTCGACGACGACCGGCTTCCCGGTGATCAGCCGCCGCACCGGAGCGGGCAGGCCGAAGGCGAACCGCAGGGCCCCCGCGAGGACACCGACGGGGAGGGAATCGGCGAGCTTCGACATGAGTCGAATGTTACTCGCGGGTAGTCGATGTGACGAGCGTCCCCACCGGGTGGACCTCCACCGCGCTGGAGGTCGTACGGTCGAGTCGTTCGGTTCGCGCAGGTGGAAGGATCTCGACGCATGACGGTCACCGTGGTGGGCATCGGGGGCTCCATCCGCCCCAACTCGCAGTCCGAACGCGCGATGCGCATCGCGCTGTCGGGCGCGCGCGAAGCCGGTGCGCACACGATCGAGGTGACCGGCCCCGACCTCGTGCTCCCGTTCTACGACCCGCACGTCCCCGACCGCCCCGAGGCGGCGTCCCGGCTCGTGAAGGCGCTCCGCGGGGCCGACGGCGTCGTGCTGGTGTCGCCCGGCTACCACGGCACGGTGTCCGGCCTGGTCAAGAACGCGCTGGACTACGTCGAGGACCTCCGCACCGACGACCGCCCGTACCTCACGGGCCGCGCGGTCGGCTGCGTCGCCGCCGCGCAGGGCTGGCAGGCGTCCGTCACCACGCTGACCGCGCTGCGCTCGATCGTGCACGCGCTGCGCGGCTGGCCGACGCCGCTGGGCGCGGCCGTGCACTCCGGCGACGTCACCTTCGACGGCGACGGCGGCTGCTCGGACCCGGCCGTCGCGGAGACGCTGCGCGTCATCGGCCGCCAGGTCGCGGAGTTCGCCCTGTCACAGTCGGGTTGACGTTCGCACCTTCGGGTATGCCTTCGGCGGGTGAGTTGCCACACCACCGGGAGTCGAAGAGTGTCGGAGAGTGGTTACCAAGTAGTAGAACACCGGGAACCACCCCTCCAGCTCGAAGGAGAGCGTCACATGAACGTGCTCTACACCGCCGAAGCCGTCGCCCTGGGTGAAGGTCGTCAGGGCGAGATCCGGTCTTCCGACGGGGTGCTCGACGAGCTGGTGGCGATCCCCAAGGAGATGGGCGGACCCGGTGGCGGCACGAACCCCGAGCAGCTGTTCGCCGCAGGCTACGCCGCGTGCTTCAACAGCGCGCTGCGGACCGCCGCCCGCATCGCCAAGGTCGAGGTCGGCGTGACCGAGGTGACGGCGAAGGTCGGCATCGGCCGCATCGACGACCGCCCCGGCTTCCACCTGACCGTCGACCTGGTCGCCCGCGTCGACGGCGTCGAGCAGTCCGTGGCGGACAAGCTCGTCCACGAGGCGCACCAGCTGTGCCCGTACTCCAACGCGACTCGCGGCAACATCGAGGTGGCCGTTACCGCCACCGTCTGAAGGAGGCGCTGAAGTCATGCCCGTCAAGTCACCGATCAGCTCCCCGCTCGGCAACGCCGAGAGGGACGCCGTCGGCGAGGTGCTCCAGAGCACCCTGGTCGACCTGATCGACCTGTCCCTGATCGCCAAGCAGGCGCACTGGAACATCGTCGGCAAGAACTTCCGCAGCGTGCACCTCCAGCTCGACGAGCTGGTCACGTTCGCGCGGACCTACACCGACGAGGTCGCCGAGCGCGCCAGCGCGCTGGGCGTCTCGCCCAACGGCAAGGTGCGCACCGTCGCCGACGGCTCCGTGCTGGACTTCCCGGAGGGCTGGCAGGACGAGGACACGGTGATCACCACGATCGTGTCCGCCCTCGCGAAGCTCATCGAGCGGCTCCGCACGCGGATCGAGGCGACCGACAAGGCGGACCTGGTGTCCCAGGACCTGCTCATCGAGATCACCAAGCAGGTCGAGCAGGCGCACTGGATGTGGCAGGCCCAGCAGGCGTGAGACCGCGGCCGCCGCGGGTCCTTCCCGCGGCGGCCGCTCTCGCCTGCTCCCCGTGATCCGTGCTCGCCGTGGGCCATGCCCGTGCGGCACCCCGCGGCACCGCCGGCATGTACGGGTCGGGGTGGTGCCGGGACACGATCGTCATCGTCGGGTGGTGCCCCGCGTACTCGAACACGGAGCACAGGAACCCGACCCCACCGGCCAGGCCCGCGAGCAGCGGCCCGCTCGCCCGGCCGCCGAGGACGTTGCGCAGCAGCGCCGACCCGTGCCGCGTGCCACCGCCGGTGCGGACGGCCTGCTCGCCCAGCAGGTGGCGGCGGGCTGTGGAGCAGGTCTCCCCGGTGCGGGCCATCCGGCTCCGCACCAGGTGCCCGAACGACCTGCGCTCGGTCGTCGCGTGCCTCCAGGACGGACCCCACGCGCCCGCCCGACCCGTCGGGCGCACGACACCGTCACGACGCACCCCGAGGACGCGGGTCCCCTCCGCCCCCGCGATCGCCTGCCCGCGTGGGGGCCGGTCAGGAGGTAGGGCGCGGTACGGCGCCGTGCGACCAGACCAGCGCGGTGACCGCGATCCCCACCGGGTGTCGCGCGGCTCAGGTGCGGCGACGGCACCACGATGAATCGCCCTGGACGGCGCGAAACCCGGCGGGGGTCGCCTAGCTCGGCAGGTGCCGCAGCGCGAAGGAGACCTCGGCCGCCGTCTGCTTGAGCGACTCCTCGATCACCAGCGACCCGTGGCCCGCGTTCCAGCGGTACACCTCGTACACCGCGCCCCGCTCGGCCAGCCGGTCCAGGTAGTTGTCGATCTGCCGGATCGGGCAGCGCGGGTCGTTCTCGCCCGCGAGCACCAGCACGGGCGCGCGCACCGCGTCGACGTAGGTCAGCGGCGAGCACTCGCGGTACAGCTCCGGCAGCTCCTCCGGCGACCCGCCGAACAGCGCCCGGTCGAACGCCCGCAGCGGCTCCATCTCGTCCTCGTACGCCGCCAGGTAGTCCGCCACCGGGATCATCGACGTGCCGACGGCCCAGCGCTCCGGCTGGGTGCCCAGCGCCAGCAGGCTCAGGTAACCGCCCCACGACGCGCCGTTGACCACGCACCTCGCCGGGTCGGCGAAGCCGGTCTCGACGGCCCAGTCGTGCACCGCGGCCACGTCGGCCAGCTCGGTGAGCCCCGGCCTGCCCTCGATCGCGTCCCGCCACGCCGACCCGTACCCGGTGGAGCCCCGGTAGTTCACGTGCACCACCGCGAAGCCCGCGTCCAGCCACACCGAGCGGTACGCGGAGAACCTGTCCTCGTCCGCCGACTGCGGGCCGCCGTGCAGGCTGAACACCGTCGGCAGCGGCCCGTCCGGCGCACCGGCAGGCCGGGCGACGAGCGCGTGCACCCGGCCGCCGGGCCCGTCCACGAACACGTCGGCCACGTCCTGCGAACCGGGGGCCTTCGCCCCGTCCGACTCCAGCAGCACGCGCTCCGAGCCGTCCGGCGACAGCGCGCGGACCACGGGCGGGTGCGCGGCCGACGACCACGAGTACTCGACCGTCCCGTCCGGACGCACGGCCGCCGACCCGACGGTCCCGTGCGGGGTGTCCAGCTCGGACAGCTCACCGGTCATCAGGTGGTAGCGGTAGAGCGTGTTGCGGGCCTCGAACGTGTGCACGACGAGCAGCGCCGTCGCGTCCGGGTACCAGTCCGCGACGATCTCGCCGGGCAGGTCGATGACGATCTCCGACTCGGTGTCCGCCTCGACGTCCCAGAGCAGCAGCTCCTCGCGGCCCCGGCGCTCGTGCAGCACCAGCACCCGGTTGTCGCCCAGCACCGGGCTGAACGCGACCGTGCCGAGGCCCTTGCCCTCGCCGTCCCACTTCTCCGCGACGGTCGCGCCCGTCTCCACCGACAGCACCCGCAGCGCGGGGTGCCTGCTGTCGCCGTGCTCGGAGTGCGAGAGCACCAGCAGCGTCTCGTCCTTCGACAGCGCGTCCAGCCCGCCGTCGTTCTCGTGCGCGTAGACGACCTCCGCCGCACCGCCCTTGCGCGAGAGCCACACCGACGTGCCGTCGTCCGTCGACACGCCCACGGCGGTGACGTCCCCACCGATCTCCAGGCCCGCCGAGTACCCCGCGGGCACGCCCTCGACCGCGGTCCACGCGTCCCGGCCGTCCGCGGTGAACGGCTCGCTCACCCACAGGCCGAACTCGTCGCCGTCGTGGTCGGCGAACCACCAGATCGACTCGCCGTCCGGGCTGATCCGGTAGTGCGACGTGCCGTTCGGCCGGTCCGTCACCTTCCGGTGGACGTCGTCCGACCGGTCCCAGGCGTAGACCTCCCACACCCCGCTCGCGTTCGACAGGTACAGGTTCCGGTCGGGCGCGTTCTCCGCCCAGGAGGGGGCCGACATCCTCGGCGCGGCGAAGCGGGCCCGCCACCGGGCCTCGGCCTCGGGGTCGGTGAACAGCGGATTCGGAACCACGGCAGCGGGATGAGTCGTCACGACTGCGATCCTGCCTCAAGGGTCCGACACCCGGTCACCAGGTAGTAGTCCGCCAGCCCGCGCGCCACCACCCTGGTCCAGTTCCGGTCCCAGTCGTGGCGCACGCGGCCGAGCTCGATCCACCGGTCGAACCCGGCCCACACGTGCTCGCCGATGGTCGTGGCCACGACGTCGACGAACCCGGCCGCCCGCAGGTCGGCCAGCACCCCGTCCACCGGGTGGGCCAGGTCGAGGCCGCTCGCGAACGTCCCCAGCAGGTCGGCGATCTCGGGTCCGGCGTCGGCGCGGTTGGCGAAGAACGTCGCCACCGCGAGCCGCCCACCCGGTCGGAGCACCCGGAACGACTCCCGCGCGAACCCGGCGACGTCCTCGAAGTGCTGGGCCGCCTCCACCGACAGCAGCTTGTCGAACTCCCCGTCGCCGAAGGGCAGGTCGGACGCCGACCCCCGCACGAACGCCAGCCGCTCGTCGTGGTGGGCGGCGGACGCGCGCGCCACCTGCTCGGGTTCGACGTCCACCCCGCGCACCACCGAGGGCCCGCGCCCCACCGCCGAGGCCGCGCCCAGCCCGCGTCCGCTCCCGACCTCCAGCACCCGGTCCCCGGCACCGACGTCGAGCACGTCCAGCACCAGGTCGTAGAGGGCCTGCTGGCTCGCGATCCGCTGGTCGAGGGTCAGCTCGCCGTCGAGCGGGATCCCCTTCCAGTAGCCGAAGTTGATGTAGCCGCCACCGAAGATCGGCAGCTCGCTGAGGTCCCCGACGCCGTAGAACCGCCGCCGCAACTCGATCCGCGCTCGTCGCTCGTCCACGGGTCGAGGTTCCCACTAGCCTGGCGCCACGGGGAGGCCCACATGACGATCACCGCAGGCGACGGCACCGACGTCCGCGTGCACGACGAGGGCTCGGGGCCGGTCGTGGTGCTGCTGCACCCCGGCCTGGACGACGGCAGCCGCGACCACGAGCTGGCCGCGATCCTCGCCCGCCGGTTCCGCGTCCTGAGGCTGCACCGCAGGCAGTACCGCCTCGACCTGGACACCCTGCCGTGCAGCGTCGCCGACGAGGTCGACGACGTGGTGGCCGTGGTCCGCTCGGTCGGCGGGCCGGTCGTGCTCTACGGCCACTCCGACGGCGGCGTGGTCGCCCTGGAGGCGCTGGCGGCGGCACCGCGGGCGTTCTCCGGCGCCGTGGTCTTCGAGGCGCCGGTGGCCATCGGCCCACCCCTGGGCGGTGAGGTGGTCGCCGAGGCGAAGGCCGCGCTGGCCGCGGGCAGGCCGGGCCGCGCCATGGCGCTCTTCTTCCGCCGCACCGTCGGCCTGGCGCCGTGGCAGGCGACCCTCGCGGGCGCGGCCGTCGCCGCCGTCCCGAAGTACCGCCGACTGGTGCCCGGCCAGATCAACTCGCTGGCCGCGCTGGACGACCTCGGCGTGCGCCTGGACACCTACGCCCGCGTCACCGTGCCGACCGTCCTGCTCGGCGGCGACCGCAGCCCCGCCCACCTGGCCGAACGCCTCGACGCGCTCGCCGCCGCGATGCCCACCGCCGAGCGCGTGGTCATGCCGGGCCGCGACCACGGCGCCGACCTCAAGCACCCCGCCGAGGTCGCCGCCGTCGTCGAAGCGCTGGCCGACCGCGTGCTGCGCGCACGGGACGACCGCTAGCGGCCCGCCCTGGTGGACACCGACACGTGGTCGACGACCATGGACCGGTCCGGCGCGGTGGTGGCCGTCGGCGTGCCGCGGCCCGCCACGCCGTCGGGGAAGGCGCCGCCGACGGCGACGTTGAGCAGCACGAAGAAGCCGGTGTGCGAGGTCATCGAGGCCCACGCGGCCGGACCGACCCGCGCCTCGTCGACCGAGTGGTACCGCTGCCCGTCGACGTACCAGCGGAACTCGTTCGGGCTGGTGCCCCGGTCCCACTCGAACGCGTAGGTGTGGAACTCCGCCAGGCACGGCGAGCCGGGGCACGCCGAGTCGGCGCCGATGCCCCGCGGCTCGTCGCACGGCCCGCCCGCCGCGACACCGCAGTGCAGGACGCCCCACACCCGGTCCACGCCGTTGACGTTCTCCACGACGTCGACCTCGCCGACACCCGGCCAGTTCCAGTGGTGATCGCGGTAGGGCGCGCCGAGCGCCCAGAAGGCGGCCCAGTAGCCCAGCCCGGCGTCGCCCCGGACGTCGGGCATCCGCACGCGGCCCTCGATGCGCAGCGCACCGCCCTCGGGGGCCGTGAAGTCGGCGCGCCTGCTCTGGACGCGACCGGACGTCCAGGCGCCCGAGGCGTCCCGCCGTGGGGTGATCTCCAGGTTGCCGCGGCCGTCCAGGCCGATGTTCGACCGGTCCGCGGTGTAGGTCTGCACCTCGCCCGTGCCCCAGTTCGCCGGGCCACCGGGGTAGGCGGTGCCGGTGTCGAGGATCCAGCCGTCCGCGGCGGGCGGAGCGCCCTCGGCGCCGTCGAAGTCCTCGCGCCAGGTGACCTGCCAGTCCGGCTGCTGCTCCGCGCCTAGGTCGGGACTCGAACACGCCGCCGTCAGCAGGACCACCGCGAGGGCGATCACCGTGCGCGGGCGGGCGACTGTCATGGGACGGGCCTCTCGTCGGAGCTGCGGGGTACGCATGGAAGCGGTCCCGCGACCCCCGTGTCAACGGCGGCCACGCGCTCCCGGCACCGAACTGTGCGCTCCGTCGGGAAGATCGGCTACTCGGCCCTCTTCAGGGGCGTCGGCGCCTGCCGCCGCCGGTCGTCCAGCTCTTCGGCGAAGATCGCGTCCATGGTCCGCGCCGCCCGCGACAGCGCCACCCCGAGCGCGGTGACCAGCGTGCACGCGGCCGCGGTGAGGAACGCGAACAACGGCGTGGTCAGCACACCGACGAGGCTGGACAGCGTGACGATCGTCAGCGCGGTCGTCGCGGTGGTCACCCACGTTTTTCGGGCATGGTCGACCGAGGAGATGAAGCTCATGGAGTTTCTCCCGACGTGAACGGCGCCTTCTGGTGCGGACGCCATGTCTCGTTGTCGGAACAACCTCTATTCTCGTTACGCTGAGTCAGCTGAGATATCCTTTTTCACCCGATCGTGCGAACGGCGATGAGTTTTGGCGTAGGGAGTGGTCTCACCTCCATGAGTGAACAACTTCCACGAATCACGCACCGCGCCGAACAGCCGTACGCGGCCATCAGGGGCGTGGTCACCATGCGGACCTTCGGCGAGATCGCCGACCGCATGGGCGAGGTCTTCGGCTGGCTCGGCGCGAGGGGTGTCGAGCCGGCCGGAGCCCCGTTCTTCAGGTACAACCGGATCGGCGCGGAGGACGTGCTGGAGGTCGAGGCCGGGGTCCCCGTGGAGGCTCCCGTCGCAGGTGAGGGCGATGTGCTCGCCGGTGTCCTGCCCGCGGGGCGGTACGTGGAGATCACGCACACCGGCCATCCCGACGACCTGCTGGCCATCACCGAGGACCTGCTGGCGTGGGCCGCCGACCGGGGTCTCGCGTGGGACGTGGAGGACTCCCCGGAGGGTGAGCTGTGGGGGTGCAGGCTGGAGGTCTTCCTGACCGACCCGACCGTGGAACCGGACATGGCGAAGTGGGAAACGGCACTCGCGTTCCGCTTGGCCGACTGATCCGCGCCTACGCGGGAGGCACAGGGCGACGCGCGTCGCGGAGTGCTTTATCGCGTGGATTTCTCGCATTCGAGTTCCGATAAACAGTTTCACGCCGAGCTGATTCGTCGATCACCGGCGGGCCGGGGACGTGATCGAGTTCCCGGCCCGCCGGACGGTCGCGTCCCGGCTAGCAGGCGATGCCCAGGCACCCCAGCGGGTTGTTGACGGAGGTGTTCCCGCCGCCGTCGACCACCGTGCCCGGCTGGGCCCAGTAGCCGTACGCGTGGTTGTCGGCGGAGTGGTTGTCCCGCACCACCAGATCGCCCCCGCTCGGCAGGTAGAAGTGCGCCCCCGCGTCGATCACGTTCCCGCCCTTGTCCCAGGTGCTGGGGCGGAAGCCGTTGGCGGTGAACGTGTTGTGCTCGACCACCACCCTGCCCGCCAGCGGGGTGTCGAGGTTGACGGTCAGCCCGGCGGACGCCATGTTCGAGAACGTGTTGCCGCGGATCACGCCGTTGTCCAGCCTGACGATCATCATCCCGGTGATGTCGACGTCGAACCGGTTGCGCAGGACGACGAGCTTCGTCGCGTAGACGATGAACCCGTCCAGCGTGCTGTCGGTGATCGTCAGGTTGACGGCCCCGACCTGGTAGGAGTAGACCCGCGCCCCGCGGATCGTCAGGTTGGTGCACCCCATCCACGTGGAGTTCAGAAAGCCGCCCCTGAACGTCAACGACGAATCCTCGTCGCAGTTGAGGTAATCACTGATCTGGGTTTGGCTGTTGTCGATCCTGCACGGCGAAGAGGTGTAGCAGCGGAACGAGTAACCCTGGACACTCGATTCCGAGACGGTCACCGACGACCCTTCGGAGAACAGCGTCTGCGTGTACCAGTTTCCCTGGGTGACTTTGTGCAGGAGCGTGTTCCGCGCCCCGGTCCCGGCGATGCCCGCGGCGATGGTCGCGTTCGAGAAGGTGGTCCGCAGCGTGTTCTCCAGCTTCACGCCGCCGACGTTGTCGCCGGTGATCGCGCCGTTGCGGACGACCGTCCTCCGCACGTCCTTGACCAGCAGCGCGGTCTTGGCCTTGAGCTCGTGGCCACCGAGGTCGACCACCACCCCGTTGCCCGCGACGACGAGCCCGACGTCCGCGCAGACCAGGTCCGCGGTCAGCGCAACGCTGTGCGTGATCGTGGCCCCGCACTGCACCGTACCCGCCGAAGCCGGTGGTGTTTGTGAGCCGAACAGTGCAATTGTCGCAGCGAACAGCGTCAATAATCGCATTGATGCCTCCCCTTGTCCGGATGAACAAGGGTGGCACCTCCGCGCGACGAAGTCGCCGGTTCGCCGGAATTTCCACCGAACGTCCCAGGGGAATTGTTGATTCGATCGAAAAACCCGCAATTCTGCGATCCAGGCCATGCTGATTGTTAATCGCACCCGCGGGTGCTGGACGGACTGGTCGCTCCCGGAGGGGACGGGTGCTGGGACGAGAACAGGCCGGGAACCCTCGCGGGTTCCCGGCCTGTGTGTTCAACCGTCGGGATCGCGGGATTCAGGTTGAACTCTCGTCTGGCTCGCTACGTCCAGAACAAGATCAATGAGGTAGACGCATCCTAGGACTGCCTCCGCTGGCCCCGTGGACAGCCACAGGGGCCAGCGGAGGTGCTAGCGACCGGGTCGAGGAACGTCCTCGATGAAGTTCTCTTCGGTCGCGTCACGTCCCCGGAAGATCCTGATCATCGTTGCCCGTGGCTCGATCTGCTGGCGGAAGGCGTTAGCAGCCTCCGTGCGAGCTAACTCAACGGTTGGATGCCCACCACTGCTGGTGATCAACCTTCCCGAGGCCGAAAAGTAGGCAAGGCCAAATTCCTCCATATTATTGCTCCATTTCTGGGAAGCCGCCGGGCTCTGCGTAGCTTCCGTCTTCGTTGTATCGGAAGCCATGGCTAATGATGCCGCTCTTACTGCCATCGTTGTTCCTTGACCTCACGCCGCAAGCGTCAGCGAACTCGTGAGCGTCGAAGTTCGGATCGTTGTAGCCCAACACTTGAGCAGTCACCCACATGACGTTCATGCGGATATTGGCAGCCTCGCCATCCGACAGGAACTTAGTGTCGCGGCCAGGATTGTCCCGAGGGCGTTGATGTCCCGCGCGGTCATTACGCCATGGGGCATCTGACCAGTCATGGTTTTTGATTTCCGCCGCAAACTGTGCAGCGATCTTGCTGAGAGGCATCTATACTCCTGGTATGCGGTCGATTGTACCCAATATCGTTCGCGTAGGGCAGAATGTTACCCTCGCTCAGCTATCGCGCACGATAAAGCAAGCTCGTTCATATAGCTCATCGAAGGTTATGATCTCCACGTCCTGAAAAGACTGTCTGAATAGCTCGAATGAAGACAGTTGCTGCGGATTGACCGCGCCATTCACTTTGAACTCATCAAGGTTACCGATGATCAGCGCTTGTCGTGGCTTGATAGTCGAAAACTGGATACCGGTGGGCGTTCCGTCATCCTTGTACAGATCATGCAGTTCCCGCGAAATACTCATGAGCGCTTTACTCACGGTCTTCTGAATCTGGGACAGCCCGCCACTGACTTCATCGGAAACCCGATACACGTCAGGTTTCCGGTAGACCCCAGAAGCGAGAAGTGACTTCTCGTGTGTTTTAATCTCACAGAATAACAGGCTGCTGATGTAGCCCTTCGAACGTAGAATCGCATCGACACGCTTGCCCGCACCCGTGAAAATGTTCGCTCCGGTTGTAATCCGCTCCATCTTCTCAGGATCAAGTGGCTCGCAGGCAACCAACTTCAGCCCATAGCCGAATATCCAGGTGTTGGCCTCAAAGAAGGCCTGCCAAAGTGCCTCCGGTCCGACCTTCTCCAGGCGCACACGCTCTTGCTCGAAGAACTCTTTGTCGGTCAAAAGCTTCTCAAACACCTTGAGCTGTGCCTTGCGGTTGCTGAGGAGCAGCATGTCTTCTTCAGTCAGCCCGCCGCCTAAGGCGATCCGCACAGCCTCAAGTACCGTCTGCTTGTCTGTTGACTCAAGCAGTTCTGCAAGCTGGGCACTGTCTTCGGCAACGACGCGAAAGTTGTCGTCTGGCAGCTCAACACCAGTAAAGCTTTGTAGAAAGTGAATAAGCTTCCACACGTTTTTGTGGGCGTCGCTCGTGTCAACTGTAGCCTTGATGATCCTTGTGACTTCATCCTCAGCGACTACGTGCGCCAGAGTCTTCTTCTGCTTATTGGTCTTATCCTTCTTCCAAAACCTCAGCCGCGGAGCGTACTTGCCGTCTTTCTTGATGAGCGTCACCTGGCACAGCGTTGCCACTTGAGGCCCATCCTTAAGCACGAAGTCAGTGATGAGCCGGTTTAATTTGGTGTCGTAGAAATACTGAAAGCCGCTTTCACTGCCACTATCCCGGATTTCCAGCATCGAGAAGTCGTCATCAGACACCGAGAATTCGGTCTCATCGGCTCGATAGCTAACTGAAAATGCCGTCATAGTGGTACATCCTTATTGACCATTCTAACGCAAAGATCGACTTACAAACACTGTCGTCCGAGGCGGCCAGTCTGTTACAGAGGCGATCTTGCTACAGGAAGTGGACATGACAGAGGGTTGAATTTGGCAACGTGACGCCGGTCACGTACTATGTCTACACGGGAGGATCACATGTCGGAAGAGACGCTCTACACGAAATCTGGAAAACCAGTTGCCTACTTGGCATCGGACAATGAGACCATCTATCTCTGGTCTGGGCGTGCCGTTGCCTACATGGATCAAGGCACCGTCTACGGCTGGAATGGGAAGCATCTGGGATGGTGGAGTGACGGGGTCATCTATGATCTTCAGGGCAGGCGTGTCGGCTTCACCCGTCAACGTTGCCCGAACGTTTGTCATGTGCCATCAGTTAAATCCGTGAAGCGCGTCAAGAATGTCAAAAGTATCCGTTCCATTCCAAATGTCAGAAGCGCGTTTTCAAGTAGTAGTTCTACGCAGGAGCTTGAAGACTTCCTTAAGCGCGGTTCGGCTTAGGTAAGGGCGAATGAGCATGTCGCAACTATCGTATGGATTACTATCGCAGCTGATTGACATTCCATGTTCAAGCTGTGGCTACCTCTTTGAGGTGCAACTCGTCGACGTCTACACCCAGACATTCAGAACGTGCCCTTGCTGTCGTCAGCGATTCCGCCTAGTTGATGGCGACGGCTCTGTCTACGGTACTATTCAGGATGTTGACCAGGCTATGCGCAACTTGCAATCCCAGATGAAAGGCCTCTTTGGATGAGGTACGAACGCGACCTTCAAGTTCGTATTCGGGAGCGCTACAAGCGTCTCTTTAAGACTGGTCATGACGTATACGACGTGCAATGCGGCTATGTCCGCGACTTCATCTTGAAGAGTCCAGCGCTTCGGGCCATCGTTGAGCAGCTCGAACATAGCCTTCCGGAGCTAGACGCGACAAAGTGGGTCGCAGACAACTTCGACTATCACAACCACAAGTGGCCAAACAGTGAGCAGGGGCGAGCAAAGGTTGTTTGGCACATGCTTCGCAGCTTCGCTGACGGCAGTGTTGATCCGCTACAGATCAGCCACTCCTTCTCGAATGAGCGCAATATTAACGCGTCTGTCCGTGAAATGACCGAACAGGTCATGGAGCCGTTCGTTGAATACCTTGAGGAACGGCTTGGCACCGAGAGTGAGACCCTCTATTTGCTAGAGCGCCTAAAGCAACGCATCGAGCGTTTTGATTCGGATGAGCTGTTTGCCAGGTACGAAGCTGACACCGCACACGGCGAAGATATTTATGATCGATACATCCAGAAGTTCCTGTTCGATCAAGGCGCTGATCATGTCATCGCGAAGCCGCGGACTGCTTCGGGCGAAGCGGACGTGGTTTCGAACCTCGACAGTGATGACGCTCTGATCGAGGAAACGAAACTCTATGACGGTGCCAGTTACGGTGTCTCGTACATCCGCAAGGGCTTCAATCAGGCGGTCCAATACGCGCACGACCACGGCAAGACGGCCGCCCACCTCATCGTGATCAATCTCAGCGATGATAATCTACAGATTGCCTCGGACGAGGACGTTGCGATCTGGCCGCCACGAGTTCACTCATCCGGCGTCACAGTCTATATCGTCGTGGTACGCGCGCGTCCTTCACCATCCGCGAGCAAGCGTGGTTCACAAAAGACAGTCCAGGTAACGCGAGAGAAGTTGATTCTCGCTACCGATCAGTGACCTATCCGGGAAAAGTTTGCCCGTTCAGTGATTCGAGTTGATGTAATCCAACTTGAATAACATATTGGGCAAGTTCTTCCGTGATTTGCTGACGAAGTATGCGTGAGTAGCATTTGAAATACAGACTAAGAAAACAACTTCTGCTCAATCTCTCGCAGAAAGCCAATCACTTCCGATGCTGATGCGGCAAGCTCTTGCCTTGCCTCTTCTTCATTGGCAGCACACCAGCCCTTCACATCGTGCAGCAACTGCTTCTTCGCTGCTCGCTTTTTCTCGCCATGAAGGGCGAAGGCTTCGCCCACGCGATCCTGGAAGTCGACCGGATAGTACCGCTCGAAATCGGTTTCGACCCATGTGCGGAAGTGGTCAGGTGAGTACGAGTCCTTGTAGGTTTTCGCGAGGTTTGCCGCAACCTCCTTACCGCGGTCATCACCATCAATGACGACCCAGGCGCGCTGTTTATAGCTTTTTTCGAGGTGCGTGAAAAGGAACAGGCGGTTAAGCTCGTTGAAGAGTGGTTTAACGCCGTCAACTCCCCTGCCGGAAACAACCTTAATGCGGGCAAGCTTCGGCGCAAACCATGGGATTAGATACTGTTCGATAATAGTCTGCGCCGACGCCTCCTCCAGAAACAACCATCCCTCGTACATATCGAAATCGGTAAGCTCATAACCGAGCTGTCGCAGCAGTGCGATGCGTGCTTCAGTAGTGTTCTCTACAAGCTTGATCGTTGAGGTTGGCGCTTGCCCGCGTTCGAACGTGGACTCCACCGAGAATAGACGTGCATCTGGTGCAGCACCGAGATACCTAGTAACGATATTGCTGTGCGTCGTCACAATAAACTGGTTGTTGGCAGACTTTTCCACGATGACACTTAGCAGAAACTTGAGCGCTTCTGGGTGCAGGTCGTTTTCCGGTTCCTCGATGAGAAACAGGTTTCCGTTGCCCCGACACAAGTTGACGATGAGTCCAAGCATGCTTGAGACGCCTTCACCCATTGCCTCAATAGCGATGTGCTCGTCATCGTCGCCAACAGAAATGCCAATCCTCTGGCCTGCATGCTCGACTGCATACGTGCTTAGATTAAAGCCAATGGCTTGCTTGCACAGTTCAACAAATTCTTCATTGCCACGATAGGTACTATCTGCGAGCCGAAAGACTTTCGCGGCAAGGTTTCGCAGATCGGATGCTACCGACTTGGTGCGCTCACTGTCGACAGATGGGTCGATTATAACCTTGCGTTTCGAATAATATGGATAAATAAAGTTGACTGGTTCAACTGGGGAAATTGGTTCCGCAGATGTCCGTCGACTCTCTCCCAAGTCGGCATACGAGTTCATTTCAAGGCGAGGACTAGTGCCATGGGAAAATTCAATTACCATGGTAAATTCTTCGTTCTCAAAAGAGTGCCCGAAACGTCTATCTGAAAGTGGCTGAGTTACATCGGCTAGAGACAGCCTGACTGAGCCGCTTTCATGGCCGATTCGAATGTCCGAGTCAAGGGCGTCCTCTCCGTACTGCATTAGATGTATCGCCCTCAGGACCGCGGACTTGCCACTATTATTGCGGCCAAGAAGGACGTTGATCGACCCCAGTTCGATGTCGCCCGTATCCTCGAAACTTTTCCAGTTTTGAATTCGAACAGATGTGACCTTCATGCAGTAACCCGCCAGAGTTTTACGTTGCACCGACTTTAATACAACTTCACCCGCCTACCGAGTCTCAGCAAGCGGGCGAAGTCTTGGACAGCAACGTCGCAGAGCTACCCGTTGCCATCCCGAATCTTCTTCAAGAACTGAGTCCACTCAACATCTCCCACGATCAGCACGCCGCCGTTGGGGTTCTTGGAATCCCGAGCGGCAACGACGTCACCGAGCAGCGCAACCTCTACGCACTGACCGTTGCCACTGCTACGGGAACTCGTGCGCCACACGGCGTGCGTAAGGTCTGCCTTGCGCATGGTGCCTCCTTACTCGATCTCTCTCGCGATGTGTGCAACCAGCTCGACTGAGCTGTCGGGACTGAGCGCTACGGCGCGCAGGTTGTCGAAGATGGTGCTGTAGCGGCTGATGTCGGCCTCCGACTCCAAGAACAGATCACCAGCCATGCTGTCGATGTAGATGAGGTCGGTGTCCATCGGGTCGGCGAAGTCCATCAGGACGAACGAACCAGGCATACCAGCGTGGGCGCCGGTGCTGTAGGGGATCACCTGCAAGGTGATGTGCGGTTCGCGGGTCACGTCCAGGAGGTGCCGGAGCTGGGCGTGCATGACTTGACCGCCACCGACCAGTCGATGTAGCGCGGCCTCGTCCACGATCGCCCACAGCTTGAGCGGCTGTTCCTTGCTCAGCACGCCACGCCGTTCCATGCGGGCTTGCACGCGGTCTTCGACCTCTTGCGTGTTGGCCATCGGCAACACGCCCCGGATGACCGCTCGTGCGTAGTCCTCGGTCTGGAGCAGACCTGGGATGAACAGCGACTCGTAGTTGCTGACGCCCAGCGCCTCGGCCTCGAAGCTGATGTAGGCCGTGTACTCCTCGGGCAGGTCGGAGTGGAAGCCGCGTAGCCAGCCTTGCTCGGTGGACTCCTTGGAGAGCGCCACCAAGTGCTCGCGCTGCGGTTCGTCGGTGTCGTAGTGCTTGAGCAAGGTGAGCAGCGTTCGCTTCTGCGGGCGCGTGCGAGCCGTCTCGATCCGGTACAGCGTCGAATCGTTGATGCCCGTCGCCTCGGCAACATCTTCACGGCTCAACCCGGACGCCGCGCGCAGGCGACGGAGTTCACCTGCAAGTCGGCGCAGACGAACGGTTGGCGTGTGCTTCTTGACGGCCACGAGTGTCGATCCTTCCTCAACTCCCGCAGGAGTAGCGCCAGTGTGGCGGTGATCTAGGACGAACTCAAACTACAGGGCACCTGCAAAACAGGCGTTTGCAGTCCTTGCATTTGCAGTCTTGCGCGGGCATGCTTGCGTCTGTACGGCGCGCAACCACCCCGACACAGCGCGTCGCTGCACCAAGCCGGGCTAGGCGGCGGCGCTCCCCGAAGCCGCCGCCTAGCCCGGTCACCAGCACGCCCCTACATCCGAGAACACCGGACGCCACACGTCCGGCGATGACGCACGCGAAAAAGGTGATCCCGATGGCTTCGGTGTCTACGCCTCCAGAGGACGCAGTACCCACCCCAAACAGTCCGTCTGTGGTCTACGGCTACATCCGCATGGAGGAGCCGGACGAGATCGAGATTGCCTTGCTGCGCAGGGACATCAGCCGCTACTGCACCGACCGCGGACTGTTGCTCGGCTCGACGTTCGTCGACCGCGACGTGCGAGGACACGAAATCGCCCGTACCGGCTTTACCGCGTTGCTCGACGTACTGACGTTCCCGGACAGCTACGGGGTGGTGGTGCCGACCGTTGATCACCTATCCACCAACGACGGTATCCGCAAGGTGTTGACCACCCGGATCGTTGGGGTGGGCCGCAAGCTGTTCGTCATCTACCCCGACGCCTCCGACACGGCGGATGCATCGTGACCACCCCGGCGGTGAACGGCGTAGATGGCATGCAGCGCGCCGCTCACTGGACGGGGCTACGGAGTACGAGGCGCGTAGACCTCACACGCCGATCAGGCATGCCGTGTTGAGCCGCGACGAACGCATCTTCCTAGGTGCTCTCGGACAGGCCAACCAGGAGCTTGGACGCTACGTCGTCCGTGTGCTCCAGGAGAGCACCGGTACTGGCGTCACGGAGTACTCACGTGCCCTCCCTGGCGTCGAGCTGGCGCTCGGCCTGGCGCTGCTCGACTTCGGCCACCAGCTCATTCAACGCGCTGAGGCCCGCGGACTGGTCGTGGTGGAAGGCGTTGCGCCCCAAGCAAAAGCACTCGATCGGCCCGTGGGTGAGCCGACTCAAACCGGACTTTCGGCAAATGAGGTACAGCAGTGACCACGTCGCCTGACAACGAGCAGCCCTCCTACCGGCTTGCCAACGCCCACAGTCGGGAACTCGGTGAGGAGTTGCGGCGGATTCGACTTGACCTGGGACTCAAGGGCACCGTCGTCTGCCAGGACGTGGAGTGGTCACCGAGCAAGCTCAGCAAGCTGGAGAGCGGCGTTCGAGGTGCGAGCGAAGCGGACGTCGCCACACTGCTGGGCCTCTATCGCGTGGGCAAGGCAGCCCGAACTCGCGTCCTCGGGCTGGCCACCGAGCCGGACTACGGCTTGTTCGTCCGCGCGCACCACAATGCCTCGCCGGACGACGTGCTGTGTGTGCGGATGCATGAGGCCACCGCCCGGACGCTCACCTGCTACCAACCGCTGCTGCTGCCGTCACTGCTGCACACCTCGGCATACGCCGAAGCCCTGCTCCGTCACACCTGCACCAGTGGCGAACAGCTCGGCGTCTGGCTCGACGCTCGTGCTGCTCGACAAGAAGCACTGCACCAGGAGGCCGCACCCGAAGCGGTGTTCTTCATCCACGAAGCCGCGCTGCGACTGGTGGTTGGTGACACGAGCGTGATGCACGACCAGTGCTTGCACCTTGGTTTCATGGCCGAACAGCCTCGGTTCACTCTGCGGGTGATACCGGTATCCACGGGTCACCCCGCGCTGCGGCACGCGGTGACGCTCTTGACCTTCGCAGCGCCTCTGAAGCCGCTGGGCTACAGCGAAACCGACACGGCCACGGTGTTCTTTGACGAGGACACCGCCATTGCCACCGTGCAAAGGAAATTCGCAGCGCTGGACAGGCTGGTGCTGGGGGTCGAGCAGTCGAAGGACGTCTTCAGGCACTGGGCTGATGTGTACGACAGCGCCGAACTCCCCCTCAGCGGGAGGTGAGCTGGAAGTGGATGTTGCAACCAAATCCGCGGTGATCGTGCTGGGGCTGGTGGGCTTCATCTGGTGGGTGATGAACAGCGCTACTCGGGAGCGTCGGCGGACACGAGTTAAGGCTTGGGCACGAGCGCAGGTAGCTCGGGCGGTGGTGTCCGACATGAGCGCAGCCGTCGACGGCCACCAAGCCGAAGCCAACACCTTCCCGATTCTAGCTCCGCGGGATGGCAAACACCACCTTGGCGAGGTGTCGTTCGAGGAAGCCGTCACGGTGCCGATGCTGCTTGCTCGGAACGTCGAAGAGATTGATCCGCCGCTAGCGCGGCGGTACATGCGGGACGACATGCCGACGAGGGAGATCGTGGTGTGGCGGGGAGAGCCATCACCTGTGTGGACGGAACCTACGGCACAACCACTTCCAGCCTGGTTCAGGGAGCCAACACAGCGGTCAACATTGAAGAGGTAAAGCCTGGCTGACGCAGCTTGGCTGAGATGTCCCAAAGGAAGCCTGTTGCCACTACCTAGGGTGACAGGCTTCCTTAGCGCGAAAGGAGCTGTAACAAATTTAACCGACAGATTGATAAAATAGTGCTGAAATATAAAAATGGAACAGCATCAACAGTGCGAGCAGGAACCAGAGGCGGCGCTCATCGAGAGAGCAGTCTTGCTAGCCTCAGCGTTTGAATGGGCTTATGTTGAAAATCCTGATATACCGTACGGCGGTACGCCAAACCCCACCGAAGACCTATCGAAATACATTGATGACCTTCCTAATGACAATCTTCCGCTTGCGCTGCACGTCTTCCAATTTTTAGGTCGCAGCGAAAACCCAGATGTCCGTCACTACATGACCGGCCTACTGGGCCCACTCTTCGACGCTGATTTAGACATGGGCATCGCGATAACAGGCAAGCTAATGCTTGACCATGTCCCCCGCGTTCGGACAGCAGCGTTTAATTCGCTAATGGATAATGTCATTCCCTACGAAGATAAACTCCTGTTTTCCCAAGTTGAGGGGCCAATCAACAAGTATCTCGAAATGTGGCACCCTACAGCTTTCCGTCCGAATAAAAAAGACAAATAAGCCTGATCACCCTTACTCTCCAAACTGCCACGCGATACCGACTAGGCGCGCGGGACGCATCGGTTTAGTAAACTCCATCTCATAGATATCAGTCGGCAATCTAGGGAGTCGCTTGTTTTCGTTAAACGGAAAATCTGGGTGGGTAGCTGTCATAATTGGATAGGGTGACTCAAGCCACCACACGCGTTCGGGGTGTTCATTGGCTCTAAATTCAACTGACAGCAACACTCTTTCGGTATGAACCATCTGCTGTTTGAGGACCATACCTACATCTTCAAACGTACTGCCGTCTGCGGTTATGTAGAACCGGAACGAAGCCCTCTCGCCTTCTTGCAAGGCTTCCGGAAGTTCAATGTGGAACACATACGAGTTTCTGGCGTGCCGCAGTACCCGTGCAACTCTAGCCGGAGCCTCTACGCCTATCCTGATGTTCTTAATCGGCGACTCTGGATCTTCATCGAAGCTGTAAGGAAAGACTCTGAATCCTGGCGCTGTAGCACGCACAACCCGAGAAAGTAGCGTCCGTTCAATGCCGCGAGTCTGACCTATGATATAACGCTCTTCGAGATTCAGCACGTGCAGCGCATCTTGCGCAACACGTACTACATCGGGGTGGTTACTTACGCGGGCGTGCAGTACCCCGGTGAGCACCAGCGCCTCATCGATGATGAAACCTTCGTCGTGGTACAAGCTATTCTGACCGCTCGGAATCTCAACAAGGACAAGAGCAGGCAGCATCCGCACCCGCTCAAGGGCAACCTATTTTGTGCCCGGTGCGGCCGACGCATGGGGATTACCTCACCCACCAATCGTTACGGCATAACTTACTCCTACTTCTATTGCCTTGGCCGTCAGAAGGACAACAACAGTTGTGAACAGACTTTCGTACCCATCGCCACGATTGAAGAGGAAGTCGCCAACTACTTCCGCCGCGTACGCATCCCGCAGGATCGTTTGGCCAGACTGCGGGCAGAGATCACGTACGCATTTGAGGGCAAGCACGATGATGCCGCTGCTGCCATCGACAAGCAGCAAGCCCGCTTGCTACGGCTGAAGCAACGGGCACAAAAGAACCGTGAGGCCTACTTCGCCGACGCGCTCAGCCTCGATGAGTTCAAGGCTGAGCAAGATCAGACTAACGGCGAGATTGCCGCTGCCGAGAAGGCCATTGCTAAGTGGTCGCTGACGCTCGAATCCATCGAGCAGAGTCTTGACCACGCGCTGAGCCTCATGGTCGATCCGTACCGGTTCTTCGTAGAGGCACCCGATGCCCTGAAGCTTCTGCTGACGCAGGCCATCTTCGACAAGCTGTGGGTGATGGACGCCGTCATCGTTGGCTCGGAGCTGACCGATGCCTACTTCGAGCTGATGACCTTGGACGCTCGTATGGCTGACGTGGACGCTGCCGCTGAAGACGACCCTGACGGCTTGAGCCTCGCTCCGACACCTCGTGCCTACTACCGACGCCGTGCGGCGCTCAGCGACAAGCTGAGCGAGGACGACGAGTTCACCGCCCTCATGCAGCGGCTATGGGTGGAGCGCCCACGTGGGCCGATACCCCTGGACAAGCAAGAAGCCGCCTCCCCGGAGGGGAGACGGCTTCTTGATCAACCGGGTTTGAACCAAACTCATCTGGTCGGGGTGACAGGATTTGAACCTGCGACCTCTTCGTCCCGAACGAAGCACGCTACCAAACTGCGCCACACCCCGGTTCGAACGAGGTGAACTCTACCGGACGTTCCCGCCTACTCCGAATCGGGTCTCCCTAAGTGATCCAGACCCACCCTGACCTGCGTCGACAGGTCGCGCCACGAGGGTGAGGAGGCTGGCCTCCGGTGGGCACGCGAAGCGCACCGGCGCGTACGGGGAGGTGCCCAGGCCCGCCGAGACGTTGAGCCACATGTGCGAGCCCCAGCGGGAGACGCCGCGGGCGCGGGCGCGGTCCAGGTCGCAGTTCGTCACGAGCGCGCCGTAGCCGGGGACGCGGAGCTGGCCGCCGTGCGTGTGGCCCGCCATGACGAAGTCGTAGCCGTCGGCCGCGAACGGGTCCAGCACGCGGGGTTCGGGGGAGTGCGTGACGCCGAGCCGGAGGGCCGCGTTCCCGTCGGCGGGGCCCGCGATGTCCTCGTAGCGGTCGCGCTTGAGGTGCGGGTCGTCCAGACCGGCCGCGAACACCGTCTGACCGGCCACCTGGAACGTCCTGCGCACGTGCGTGAGGTCCAACCACCCCCGCTCCACCATCGCGGCCCTGAGGTCGCGCCAGGGCAGGTTGATGCCGTGCACGCGCTTCGTCTTCGCCGACGGCAGCAGGTACCGGACCGGGTTCTTCGGGCGGGGCGCGAAGTAGTCGTTGCTGCCGAACACGAACACGCCGGGGCGGGCCAGCAGCGGGCCCAGCGCGCGCACGACCGCGGGCACGGCCTGCATGTGCGCGAGGTTGTCGCCGGTGTTCACCACGAGGTCGGGTTCCAGCTCGTCCAGCGCGGCCACCCAGCGCTGCTTGGACTTCTGGCCGGGCAGCATGTGCAGGTCGGAGATGTGCAGCACCCGCAGCGGCGACGAGCCCGGCGCGAGCACCGGCACGGTGGCCCGGCGCAACGTCCAGTGACGTCTCTCGATGCCCGCCGCGTAGGCGAGGGTGGCGGTCCCGACGGCGGTCGTGGCGAGCAGTGCGCGGCCGAACGTGTTCACGTCAACGAGCCTACGGGCGTCGACCGATGAGGAGTAATCGCCTGTTCCCGGTACCGTTCGGCCTCATGGCGGAGCTGAAGACACGGTTGCAGAACGACCTCACTGCCGCGATCAAGAGCCGGGAGACGGTCAAGGCCGGAGCCCTGCGCATGACGTTGAGCGCGATCACCAACGAGGAGGTCTCGGGCAAGAGCGCGCGCGTGCTCTCCGACGACGAGGTCCTGAAGGTGATCACCCGTGAGGTGAAGAAGCGCAAGGAGGCCGCCGAGGCCTTCGCGGGCGCGGGTCGCGCCGAGCAGGCGGAGCTGGAGAAGTCCGAGGGCAGCATCCTGGAGGGCTACCTGCCCGCGCAGCTCGGCGACGACGAACTGGTGGCGCTCGTCGACGAGGCGGTCGCCGAGGTCGCGGCCCAGCTCGGCGAGCAGCCGGGCCAGCGGCAGATGGGCCAGGTCATGAAGGCCGTCAACGCCAAGGTCGCGGGCCGCGCCGAGGGTGGCCGCGTCGCGGGCGCCGTGAAGGCGAAGCTCGCGGGCTGACGGCCCCGCCTCCGACCGCCCGCGGCGGTCGGAGGCACCACGGCGGTCAGCCGCTCGGCTCCACCGGGATCGTGATGCCGCCCGGCGGTGGCTCGCCCTGGCCCGGCGGCTGCCCCTGGCCCGGCGGCTGCCCCTGGCCCGGCGGCGGTTCCTGACCGGTCGGCGGCGGCACCGGCTCGTCGCTGGTCTGCGGTGGCGGCACGTAGCCGGAGCTGATGAACAGCACGATCGTGGCGCCCTTCAGCGCGTTGCCGCGGGGCGTCTGGCTCACCACCGTGCCCTTGGTCTGCTCGGAGTTCCGGTCCTGCGTGCTGACCTTGTACCCGGCCTCCTCCAGCGTCCTGGTGGCGTCGTTGACGTTGCGGCCGACGACGTCGGGGATGCGGATCTCGCTGCCGCCCTTGAGGTACCGCTCGTCGGTCGGCGGCAGCGGCTTGGCGGGGGAGTCGCCGAGGACGCGGGTCATGGTGTCGAACCACGTGCGCGCCGGGACGGTGCCGCCGTAGATGTCGCCGTTGCCGCACAGGCGGGGCTTGCCGCCCACGCAGATGCCGCGCGGCTCGATGCCGTCGTTGAAGGTCTGCACGGACGCGGCGTAGTCGGGGGTCGCGCCGATGAAGGCCGCCGACTTGTAGTCCTCGGTCGTGCCGGTCTTGCCGAGCATCGGGCGCTTCCACTTGAACTGGGCCGCCGCGGCCGCCGCGGTGCCGCCGCCCTGGTCGTCCTTGCTCATGCCGGTCGTGAGGGTGTTCGCCAGCGGTTCGGCCACGACCTGCTCGCACGGCTGCTCGTTGACCGGCACGGGCTTGCCGTAGCGGTCCAGCACCTGCTGCAACGGCGTGGGCGGGCACCACTTGCCGCCGCTGATGAGCGTCGCCGCCACGTTCGCCAGCTCCAGCGTGCTCACCGGCGCCGGGCCGAGCGTGAAGGAGGCGTTGCCGCCGTTGCCCTTGTAGAACTCGGCCTGCGAGATCCGCAGCTCCTGCTGCTTGGCCTTCGAGTCCGGCCGGACGCCCGCGATGTTCGTCGCCAGCGTCTCGCGCATCCCCAGCCGCGACGCCATGTCGACGACGGCCTCCATGCCGAGCTGCTCCTCCAGGATGACGAACCCGGTGTTCGGGGACGTCTGGAGCGCGGTCTGCAACGACATCGACGCCGGGTAGGAGGTGGACGCGTTCTTCAGGCAGTACCAGCGGGTGTCGGGCTCACCGGTGGGCGGGCACTTGTCGCCGCCGCCCTTGAACACCCGTGACGTGTGCGACGCGGGGGTGGCGATCGTGTTCTCGATCCCCATCCCCTTCTCCAGCGCCGCCGCCGCCGTGAAGGTCTTGTAGATCGACCCGGCGCCGAACTTGTTCTCCACGCCGCTGGGCAGGTCGAACTGGGTCTGGTTCGCCTCGGCCTTGAGGCCGTAGTCGCGGTTCGCGACGAGCGCGACCACCTCGTGCTTCTCCGTGCCCGGCCGCACGATCGCCATCGCGTTGGCGATGCCGTCGGTGTCCTTGGAGACCTGCGCCTCGGCGGCCTGCTTGGCCTGCTCGGTGATGCCGCGGTCCAGCGTGGTCCGGATGGTGTAGCCGCCGGTCTTGAGCTGCTCCTCGCTGAACCCGTTCTTCTGGAGGTAGTTGATCACGTACGAGCAGAAGAAGCCGTTCTCCGGGCCCGCGCCGACGCAGCCGTTGGGCGGGGTGCGCACCGGCACCGCCAGACCGAGCGGTTCCTTCTTCGACGCCTCGCCCGCGTCGCGGGTCAGCTTGTCGTTCTCGACCATCTTGTCGATGACCTTGTTGCGGCGTTCGAGCGCCTTCTCCGGGAACACCTCGGGGTCGAGCGCCGACGGGCTGTTCACCATGCCCGCCAGGACGGCGGCCTGCGGCACGGTCAGCTTGTCCGGCGTCGTGTTGAAGTACGCCTGGGACGCGGCGGCGATGCCGTAGATGGTCGAGCCGAACGGCACCACGTTGAGGTAGCGGGCCAGGATCTCGTCCTTGCCGAGCTTGCGCTCCAGCTGGATGGAGATCCGCGCCTCGCGGGCCTTGCGGGCGATCGTCTGCTCCTGGGCCTTCTGCTGCTCGACCTTGTTGTTCCGGGCGACGACGTGCACCAGGTAGTTCTTCACGTACTGCTGGGTCAGGGTCGACGCGCCCTGCGAGACGCTGCCGCCGACCTGGTTCGTCACGGCCGCGCGCAGCGTGCCCTTCCAGTCGACGCCCTGGTGCTCGTAGAACCGGCGGTCCTCGACCGAGACCAGCGCCGCCTTCATGGTCGCCGAGATCTGGTCGGGCGGCGTCAGCACCCGGTACTGGTCGTAGAGGTAGGCGATCGGCGCACCGTCCTTGTCCGTCACCGTGGTGATCAGAGGGGGATCGGTGGTGACCAGGTCCGCGGAGATGCTGTCGACCGTGTCGCTGGCTCGGTTGGACACGACTCCGAGCGCGCCCACGGCTGGGAACAGCGTGCCGGCGAGGAGGACGCCGGCAAGCAGACACAGGCCGAGCAGCTTCAGCAGGCCGTTCCTGACTCGCACGGCGGCCAGCGTACGCGGCACCTGAACGGGTGAGAGTGACCCACGACACTGATTACCGAGGATGAGTAGACGTACTCAAGACAGATAACAGGTGCGCAACCCAGGGTTGGAGGTGGAACCAGAAGCACCTAGAGTTCGTCAACGTCCAAGTAAGGCGCCGACGGTCGACCACTCACGTGGTGACCCTACGGCATCCGCGGCAGGGGTGTGGCGGATTTCGGAGTTTGGACAGCTCAAACGAGGTGGGGGTTATGGACCAGGGGGATTGGCGAATCAATGCGTCGTGCCGCGAGGAAGAGCCGGACCAGCTCTTCGTTCGGGGTGCGGAGCAGCGCAAGGCGAAATTGGTGTGCCTCGGCTGCCCGGTGCGGACGGAATGTCTGGCCGAGGCCCTGGACAACCGGATCGAGTTCGGTGTCTGGGGAGGGATGACGGAGCGTGAGCGTCGGGCACTGCTGCGGCGCAGGCCGGACGTCACGTCCTGGCACGAACTGCTGGACACGGCGCGTCAGGAGCACTTCGTCGACGTCGACGTGGACGTCAGGGTGAGCTGACCGCCCACCGCGGGCTCACTCGCCCGCCAGCCTGCGCCCGATCTCGTGCAGACCGTCGAGGTCGTGCACGTCGGTCGGCAGCGCGGGCACGCCGACCAGCGCCACACCGGGGTGCGCCTTCGTGAACCGCGCGATCAGGCGCTTCTCCCGGTCGGCGACGGCCACGCGGTCCGCGTGGAGGCGGAGCACGGCCGCGGCCAGGGGCGCGTCACCGGCGCGCTCCAAGCCGTCGGCCGCCGCTTCCGCCCTGGTGGCGGACAGCGTGGCCAGCACGGGGTGCGTGCGGTTGGCGACGAGGCCGATCAGCGGCATCCCCTCCTCGCCGAGCCGCTCCACGAAGTAGCTGGCCTCCCGCAGCGCGTCCGGCTCGGCCGCCGCGATCACCAGGAAGCCGGTGCCCGGCGAGCGCAGCAGCTCGTAGGTCTTCTGCGCGCGCTGGCGGAAGCCGCCGAACATGCTGTCGAACGCCTGCACGAACGTCGACGCGTCCTGGAGCAGCTGCCCGCCGACGATGGTCGACACGGCCTTGGTGAACAGCCCGAACCCCGCTCCGACGATCTTGCGGATGCCGCGGCCACCCGCGCGGGCGGGCGCCGACAGCATCCGGATCAGCCTGCCGTCCAGCACGGTCGACAGGCGCTGCGGCGCGTCCAGGAAGTCCAGCGCGGACCGGCTCGGGGGCGTGTCCACGACGATCAGGTCCCACTCGCCGTCGGCGACGAGCTGGCCCAGCTTCTCCATCGCCATGTACTCCTGCGTGCCGGAGAACGACGTCGAGATGGTCTGGTAGAAGGGGTTCGCCAGGATCTGCTCGGCCCGCTCGCGGCCCGCGTGCGCCAGCACCATGTCGTCGAACGTGCGGCGCATGTCCAGCATCATCGCGTGCAGCTCACCCTTGGGCTCGAAGCCCTCGGTCGTCACCTCGCGCGGGCTGTTGTCCAGTTCCCGCAGGCCCAGGGACTGCGCGAGCCTGCGCGCCGGGTCGATGGTGAGCACGACCGTGCGCCGCCCGCGCTCCGCGGCCCGCACCGCGAGGGCGGCGGCCGTCGTCGTCTTGCCCACCCCGCCCGAACCGCAGCACACCAGCA
This sequence comes from Umezawaea sp., assembly GCF_057122925.1. Taxonomy (NCBI): domain Bacteria; kingdom Bacillati; phylum Actinomycetota; class Actinomycetes; order Pseudonocardiales; family Pseudonocardiaceae; genus Umezawaea; species Umezawaea sp. The sequence goes on from NZ_DBNGPQ010000138.1 coordinate 59,575, forward strand.
CCCGCGTCTCCGGGTCGTCGATCAGCGCGTCGACGTCCAACAGCGGTGGCCTCACCGCACACCCCGCTCCACCATCAGCTCTGCCAACTCGTACAACGCGGCCAGGTCGATGCCGTCGGTGAGCTCCGGCAGCTCCAGCGACGGCAGGTCCGACTCCTCCAGCTTCTCCTTCGCCTCCAGCTCCATCGAGACCCTGATGGCGTGCTCCACCGTCTCCTCGACCAGCCCGTCGACGGTCTCGGCGTCCAGGTCCAGCCCGGCCGCCTCCAACCCCGCGCGGACCCGGCTCGCGTCCACCCGACCCCCCGCCGCGGCGACCACGGAACGGGCGGGCAGCCGCGCCGTCCGCACCCGGTTGAGCAGCACGGCCCCCGGCCGCAGGTCGGCCCCGTCCAGCTCGGCCACCGCGTCCAGCGTCTCCCGGACCGGCATCTCCTCCAGCAGCGTGACCAGGTGCACCGCGGTGTCGCCGGAGTGCAGCAGGTTCACCACCCCGTCGCTCTGCCCCTTGATCGGACCGACCTTCGCCAGGTCCGCCATCGCCTTCGTGACGTCCAGGAACTGCACCACCCGACCCGTCGGAGGGGCGTCCAGCACGACGGCGTCGTACTCGTGCCGCCCGGACGGGCCGGTGCGCCGCACGCACTCCTTCACCTTGCCCGTCAGCAGCACGTCCCGCAGACCGGGCGCCAACGTCGTGGCGAACTCGATCGCCCCCATCTTGCGCAGCGTACGACCGGCGAAGCCCAGGTTGTAGAACATGTCCAGGTACTCCAGCAGCGCCGCCTCCGGGTCGACCGCCAGCGCCCGCACCTCGCCACCACCGGGCGCCGAGGCGATGCGCTCCTCCGAGTACGGCAGCGGCGCCCGGTCGAAGAGCTGGGCGATGCCCTGGCGACCCTCGACCTCGACCAGCAGCACCCGACGACCACCGGTCGCCAGCGCCAGCGCGAGCGCCGCCGCCGCCGTCGTCTTCCCGGTACCGCCCTTGCCGGTGACGACGTGCAGCCGTGCTCGGGTGAGTTCCTGGGTCCAACCAGTCGCGGGGAATGCCACCTGGTCAGCCTAAACGCGCGTGCTCCACCGCGTTGGTCAGTCCATCATCGTGATGAAGAACACCGCCATGGCCGTCGCGGCCACCACGCCCCACGTGACGACCGACGGCAGCCAGAACGCGATGGCGGTCGCGAGGACCGCGACCACCGCCAAGCCGATCACCCCGGCCCGCACGACCTCGGCGTGGCTCGTGCGCTTCCGGTCGCGGACCTGCGCCATGGCCACGAGCACCATCACCAGCCCACCGAGCACGAACAACCCGGTGGCTACCGCGCGCCACGTTTCCATTGGATCAAGGTAGCTGCGCGTAGCCGTTCCGGGCAGGGTCTTCACCCGCCCGCCGGACGGCTAGGCTCCCCGCCATGACTAAGTGGGAGTACGCCACGGTCCCGCTGCTGATCCACGCCACGAAGGCGATCCTGGACCAGTGGGGCGCCGACGGCTGGGAACTGGTCACCGTGATCCCGAACCCGACCGGTGAGCAGCACGTCGCCTACCTGAAGAGGCCGAAGGCATGACGACCTGGTCGAAGAAGCTCGCGGACCTGGGCATCGAGCTGCCCGCCGTGGCCGCGCCGCTCGCGGCCTACGTGCCCGCGGTGCGCACCGGCTCGTACGTCTACACCTCCGGCCAGCTGCCCTTCGTGGACGGCGCCCTCGCCGCGACCGGCAAGGTCGGCGCCGACGTCAGCCCCGAGGAGGCCAAGCAGCACGCCAGGACGAGCGGCCTCAACGCCCTCGCCGCCGTGCACGCGCTGGTCGGGATCGACAACGTCGTCCGGATCGTCAAGGTCGTCGGGTTCGTGGCGTCCGCCGAGGGCTTCACCGGCCAGCCCGCGGTGGTCAACGGCACGTCCGAGCTGCTGGGTGAGGTTTTCGGCGAGGCGGGCGTGCACGCCCGGTCCGCCGTGGGCGTGGCCGAGCTGCCGCTCGGCGCCCCCGTCGAGGTAGAGCTGGTCGTCGAAGTCCGCTGAGCCGTGAAGGCCGGGTCGTGAAGGGCGTGATGTGAGATGTCGGACACCGAGTGGGCTTGCCACGAACTGCTGCTCCGGTTGGCCGGGCGGCTGCCGGACGACATCCTGTGGCGCTTCCGCGACTGGGCCGCGACGGACGCCGTCGTGGTGCTCGCACGCGCTCTACCGCGTGCTTTGCTGCACGACCGGATCGGTCTGACGGACCTGGAGATGAACCTCCTCGCTGACGCTGTGCTGTCAAATGGAGCCGATCGGGCGATGCTGAGTTCCGTCGAAGGGGTGGACGAACTCTCCGAATCCCGCTACACCTTCACAGCAGAATCACCCGATCGTGTTTCGATGGGGGATTCAGCGACCGCGGTGCTCGGTGCCACGCTGCGCGGTCGCCAGGGGGTCGGAGAGGTCCGGTCCAGCTGGCGGCAGGGCGGTGGGGACCAGGTGGCCAGGCGAATCGTCCTGATCGCCGCGACCGCGGACCACGCCCGTCTGACGGGCGAGGTCCAGCGGGTGCTCCGCGCACTGGGTGAACACGACCCGTGCGTCGAGGTCGTACCGCTCGGAATGGAACTGCCGCCCTACCACCAGGCGGCACTGGCGGCATCGGAGCCGATCTGCACCGGCGCCGAGGTCGATGGGCACCTGGTGCCCGTGTAGCGCTCGTCGATCGGCGGGCCGGAAGGAGAACAGGCGTGGCGAACGACGTGGAACTGCCCGTCCGGCTGCACGATCTCCTGTTGGCGCTGGCCGGTCGCGTCGATGACGACGCGCTGTCCCAGGCGCGGGAGCTGCTGGCCGTCGCGGAACCGGATCGGGCCGTGGAACTGGTCGTGGGCGCCCTGCTCGCGGGCCGGATCCCGGTCACCGACGCCGAACGCGGCCGGATCACCGACCTGCTGGACGAGCTGAACTCGGCGCGCTCGCTCGCCGACCTGCTCAACGTGGTCGACACCCTCCCCGTGCCGAGACACCGCTTCTCGGCCGAGTCCGACCCGGCCGACGGCGTCGCGGACGCGTTGGCGAAGGTCGTCACGAGCCTCCCCGACATCCGCTCGGTCATGTGCGTCTGGCGCTCGACACCCGCGGGCGCGTCACCCGGCCCGCTGCCGCAACGGCTCGTGCTGGTCGACATCGGCCCGCAGGGCTACGCCCCGGCCACCGCCTACCGGATCGACCGGGCGCTCCGCAGGGCCCGCCTCAGCGCCGCCGTCGAGGTCCTGAGGCCCGCGACCCAGCTCAGCGACTACCACGCGGCGGCCGTCACCACGGCCCGCGAGGTGAAGTTCAGCTCCTCGTCCTCGGGCGGTGGCCACCGGGACGAGTCCGGCGCCTGGTTCGACGGGCCGGAAGACGTTCGGGACCAGGCACCGGTGGTTGAGCCGACACCGGTGCCGGAGATCCCCGAGACCGGCTCAGAGTCCCCCAGACGCAACCGCGGCGAGGCCTACGAGGGCGGCCAGCCGTTCCCGCCGAAGCCGGTGAAGCGGGTCGTCCGCGACGCCGTCGAACCGGTCGAGGAACCACCGCTGCCGCCCGCGCTGAGCCCACCGACCCCGCCCCCGGTGTTCCACAACGCCGAGGTGACGATGGAACTGGGCCCGGACGACCTGGCGGCGCTCCAGGCCGCCCTGGCCGACCCGAACGGCCTGCCGCCCGGCGCGTCGGTCGCCGTCGAGGCCACCCCGGCCGCGGACGCGAAGCTGAGCGACCGCGAACGGGCGCTGCTGCAACAGCTCCACGAGGAGCTGGCGCAGCGCGAGGACCCGCCCGCGCAGGACGGCGACGCGGGCCAGTGGCAGATCGACCGCTCCGGCACGCAGGGCTCGTTCCAGCCGCCCGCGTGGATGGGCGCGCAGAACAAGGGCGACCTCGTCAACGGCGGCAAGCAGAACAACGGCCACCCGCCCTACCCGGCCTGACGCACGACCTCCGCACGCGCCCGGCTCCCCCTGGGGACCGGGCGCGTTGCTGTGCCGGGGGTCCGGATCCGGCAGCCGGATGATCACTCTCCGTCGCGATCGGGTCCGGGCTCCGCGGTCGGTCCCGCGCCTCGCTCGGCCACCGGTCGACCACGGGGTGTGACCGCTCGCCGTTCGTCTCGCGGTGGGCGATGAATGTGAGGAACAGTCAATTCGCCGGGCCGCGAATGATCGGAAGTGTTCCCCAACTTCACTCAAGATCACTCCACTGCGCACGGCGACGGAATTGTCAGACCTTCCCCGTAACGTGGAATTCGGGGGCCCATCCCTCGCGCGCGTGGTGGGGGTCCCCCCGATTTCCAGCGTAGCGCGGGGGTCCGACAAGATCGTTCCACTGGTTTCCGGCACGTTCGTTCCAGGAAATTGGGCCGGGAATGAGCCTGCGCGGGTTGGGGTTTCGGGTGGCGCGCGCAAGTTTTCGATCAAGATGAGCGTTGTTCGGGCGAGACGATCCGGTTCGCGGCCTCCCCGGCGGGGGCGGGGAGGCCACCGCGGCGCTCAGCCGCCCGCCCGGTCACCCGCCAACGCGATGATCCGCTGGAGGTGGAGGCCGCGCCGGACGTCGAGCGGGTGCTCGACGGTGCCGCTGTGGACCATGGCGACGAAGTCGTCGAGCAGCAGGGTGTAGCAGTCCTGCGCGGACGTGCCGCTGGTGGACAGCCTGCGGTAGCCGTGCTCGCCGTAGACGGTCACCTCGGCGACCGGCGGTCGCAGCGGCACCGTCATGGACATCGTGACGGAACTGGTCGCGCCGCCCTCGTGGGCGAAGATCAGTCGCCACAGACCGGTGGCCGAGACGGTCGCGGCCGTCACGTCGGTGATGCGGCCCAGCGCGACGTCGAGCAGGTCGAACACGTGCGGGCCGAGGTCGTGCAGGGCGCCGCGCTCGTGCCGCCACGGCGAGTGGGAGTACGGGCCGTCCAGCAGCGCGCCGGACAGCCACTGCGCGTCCGCGCCGGTCCAGCCGCCGGTGCGGTGGAGCTGCGCGAGCAGCTCCTTGGTCTCCGGGGCGTACCGGCGGGTCAGCAGCACCAGCGACGCGACCCCGGCCCGTTCGACGGCCGAGGCGAGCCGTTCCGCGTCCTCCACCGTGGACGCGATCGGCTTCTCCAGGATCAGGTGCCTGCCCGCCTCCGCCGCCCTGGTGGCGATCTCGGCCTGCACCTCCGGCGGCACGGCGAACGCGACCGCGTCCACACCGGACAGCAGCTCGTCCGGACTGGACGCCACGTCCGCGCCGTGGACGGCCGCGATCCGCGCCGCGGCTTCGGGCTTGCGCGCCCACACCGACGCGAGCCGGGTGCCGGGGTGGTCGGCGATGCCGGGCGCGTGCACCGCGGTCGCCCACGGGCCCGCACCGATGAGTCCTACGCGCAGTTGTTCTTCCACGGCCCCATCCTGCCCCTCAGCCCCCGCCGGCGGTCTCCGGCACGAAGATCTCGCCGCCGCCGTCGAAGCGCAGCCGGGTGCCGCCGTTCTCGAAGACGGCGTCCGGGTCGCTGTCCCAGCCGCGGGGGATCGGCACGACGGCGCCGCGCGACTCGTCGGGACCGATCCACACCTCGTAGCTGGTCGCGCCCGCGATGCTGTCGACCCTCTTGACGAACACCCCCGGCCCGCGCGCCGACTGCGGCGTCGAGTGCACGGTCGTGCGGTCGGGGATGAACAGCACCACCCCGGCGACGGCGGTCAGCACCGTGCCGAGGATCGCGCCGAGCATCATCACCAGGATCTTGACCAGGCAGCCGGTGACCAGTGGGCGGGAGTCGGAGACCATCGGCCCATCCTGCCCGGTGCCCGGAAGTAGGCTCGTCGGCATGCGCGAACTCCCCGCGGACATGGTGCTGCCCGAAGGAATGGTGCCCGACGAGCCACCGGCGACCCCGGTCGTGCCGAAGGACGCCGCGACCGTGGTCCTGATCCGCGACACGGAGGCCCGCCCCGAGGTCTTCCTCCAGCGCCGCGTCACCGGCATGGCCTTCGCGGGCGGCATGACCGTGTTCCCCGGCGGCGGCGTCGACCGCCGCGACGCCGACACGTCCGTCTCGTGGACCGGCCCCGACCCGGCCTGGTGGGGCCGCTGCTTCGACTGCGACCCCGCGCTGGCCACCGCGCTCGTCTGCGCCGCCGTCCGCGAGACGTTCGAGGAGTCCGGCGTGCTGCTCGCCGGTCCGGACGCCACCAGCGTCGTCGCCGACACCCGCCCGTACGCCGACGCGCGCCGGGCGCTGGAGAAGCGCGAGGTGTCGCTGGCGCAGTTCCTCTCCGAGGCCGGTCTGGTGCTGCGCGCCGACCTGCTGCGGCCGTGGGCGCACTGGGTGACGCCGATCGAGGAGCCGAGGCGCTACGACACCCGGTTCTTCGTCGCGGTCCTGCCCGAAGGCCAGCGCGCCGACGACGTGACCAGCGAGGCGTCCGACGCGCTGTGGCAGACGCCCGCCGCCGCCATCGCCGACTGGCGCGAGGGCCGCCGCGGCCTGATGCCCCCGACCTGGGCGGCGCTGGCCGACCTGGACGAGTTCGACAGCACCGCCGCCGTGATGGCCGCCGACCGCACGGTGGAGAAGATCATCCCCAGGGTCGTCCGCAGGGGTGGCGAGCTGCACGTGGTGCTGCCCGGCGACCCCGAGTACCCGACCGCCGGAACCGACAACGAGGTGGGACGACGATGAGCCGGTTTCCCGCGATCGGCCACCAGGCCCAGCACCCGGCGTACGGCATCCTGCGCCGGGTCACGCCGGTCGCCTCGGTGATGCTCGCCGACAACCCGTCGATCATGACGCTCGACGGCACCAACACCTGGCTCCTCAGAGCCCCGGACTCGGTGTCGTGCGTGGTCGTGGACCCCGGTCCGCTGACCGAGGCCCACCTGACCAGGATCGCGGCCTGCGGCCCCGTCGCCACGGTGGTGATCACCCACGGCCACCCGGACCACGCCGAAGGAGCCCGCCGCTTCGCCGAACTGGTCGGCGCCCCGACCCGCGCCATCGACCCGGACCTCTGCCACGGCGCCGACCCGCTGTCGGACGGCGACACCATCGCCGCCGCGGGCCTGCGCCTGCGCGTGCTGGCCACCCCTGGCCACACGGCCGACTCGCTCTGCCTGCTGCTGGACCACGAGGGCAGCTCGGCGATCCTCACCGGCGACTCGGTGCTGGGCAGGGGCACCACGGTCGTGGCCCACCCGGACGGCAAGCTGGCCGACTACCTGACGTCCCTCCACCGCCTGGCGGACCTCCCACCGGGCACCGTCGCCCTACCCGGCCACGGCCCGGAACTCCCCGACGCGGCCGAAACCGCCCGCCGCTACCTGACCCACCGCGAGCAGCGCCTGGCCCAGGTCCGCGACGCGGTCGAGCAACTGGGCGGTGGAGCAACGGCCAGGCAGGTGGTCGAGGTCGTGTACGCCGACGTGGACCGCTCGCTCTGGGGCGCCGCCGAGTGGTCCGTGGAAGCCCAGCTGGAATACCTGCGCACTGAAGGCTGATCTGCCTGGTTGAGCAGGGTGGGGTGGGGCAGGTTGGGCGGGGTTAGCTGGCTGAGCAGTGGCCGGGCAGGTAGGGCAAGGGCAGACAGGTAGGGCAAGCCATGCGGGGCAAGGCAGTCAGGCAGGAACGGCTGACTGGCAGGGCAAGGCTGGTAGGCAGGGCAAGGCAGGCAGGGCTGGCAGGCGGGCAGGGCTGGCAGGCGGGGCGAGGCAGTCAGGCAGGAACGGCTGACTGGCAGGGCAAGGCTGGTAGGCAGGGCAAGGCTGGCAGGCGGGCAAGGTAGGCAGGCAGGGGGTGAGGGGAAGGCTGGGAGGCGGGGAGGGCAGGTTGGGCGGTGCTGGCTGAGCGGTGGCAGGTGGGCTGGGTGCAGGAGATCCTGCGGACAAGCGCCAGCGCCGAGCAGCCGCAGCAAGCGGCGTACTGCCGACAAGCCGACAGCCACCCGCGGTGAAGCACTGCCCACGGCGCGCCCACCCTGGACAGGTGACCACCCCTGATCAGCCCTAGCCGCACAAAAGCCGGGTCTTCCCTTCCCACTGCACCCCGCCCCGGCCCTCAGGACCTCAGGCCACCGTCCTCAACGGCACGACGAGGTACGTCAGCTCCACCCCGTCGTCCCCGGCGGGCGACGTCAGCACGGTCGACCGGAGACCGTCCTGGATCCGCAGCTCGATGCGCTTCCCCGTGAACGCCTTCAGCGCGTCGCTCAGGTACCGCGCCTGGAACGTCTTGGTCAGCCGGTTGCCGTCGACGGTGGCCTTGACGGACTCCTCCGACTCGCCGTTCTGCGGGTCGCTGCCCTTGACCCGCAGTTCGCTGTCGTCGACCTGGATGGTCACCGAACCGTGCGGGCCCGCGTACGGGGTGGCTCTGCGGACCGCGCCCGCCAACGCGTCCGCGTCGACCAGGACCGTGCTGTCGATGACCGCCTCCAGGAGTTTCCGTGCTCGATCGTCGGGGAAGGGAGCGGCCAGCAGCGCCGTGCTGACCGAGCCGCCCGGCCAGGAGAGGCCGAGTCGGTCGAGGTCGGCTCGGAGCGAGACCTGGTCGCCGGGTGAGGGTTGGCGGACCACGTCGGCCAGCAGCGCGGCCGGGGCCAGGACGTCCAGCGGGCCGGTGGGCTGCCACGGGAGCGTCGCGAACGCCATCCGGTACCGGTCGGTGGCCAGCAGTTCCAACCGGTCGTCGACGGCGTGCACGCGGATGCCGGTGAACACCGGCAGCGCGTCGTCGCGGGACGCCGCACCGGCCACCGGTAGGACGGCGGCGGCCAGCGAGGCGGCCGACACGTGCCCGGCCAGCGTGGGCAGCGGCGGCACACCGGGGTGGGCCGCGACCTCCAGCAGCGGCAGGGCGAAGCGGGCGTTCGAGGTGCGCACGGCCAGCCGCGACCCCTCCACGACGAGTCTCACCTGGGGCGAGTCGAGCGTGCGGAGCGTCTCCGCCAACGGCTTGGCGGGCACCAGCACCGTGCCCTCGGTGTGCACGGTCGCGTGCCGCACGAGGCGCACGGCCCGTTCCCGGTCGCTGCCCGCCAGTTCGACCTCGCCCGCCCCCGTCGTGCGCAGCACCAGGCCGGCCAGCACGGGGTCGTGCACCCTGGTCGGCAGGAGTCGGGCCACCTCGGCGGCGGCGCCGGCCAGGTCGGCTGTCGTGGCGGTGAGGTCCATGGTGCGCACGCTAGCGACGGGGTCCGACAATTCTTTGTCGTGCGAGGTCAGGGGCCGTCCGACTAGCGTGTGCCCGGTGAAGAGCGAACCGGTGCCGATGCCGACCCTGCGAGGCCGCGTCCTTGGGGGGAAGCTCCGCGACCTGCGGGAAGCGACCGGCTTCACCGTCGAAGCGGTGGCGAAGCGGCTGGACATCGTGGAAGCGCGCGTCCAACGCCTGGAGGACGGCGTCACCCCCGTGTGGATGCCCGACCTGCACGCCTACTTCCACGCGCTGCGCATCGAGCGCAGGCTGCGGGACGTGCTGATCGGTGAGGCCGTGCGGGCGCGCGACCTGTACCTGGAGTGCGACTGGGGGCCGGAGGCCGAGTCCGTCCTGACCCTGCTCGGGCAGACCGCGGAACGGGTGGACGTGCTCAGCCCGCACGCGGTGCCGACGGTGCACGTGAAGGACCCGAGCCGGTGCACGGTCTTCACCAGCGAGGGCGCCATGCCGAGCGACCAGCCCGGCATCACCGTCCGCCGGATCCCGTTCGCCAAGGGCGCCTACCCGGGGATCGGCCACCCGTGCACGCTGTTCCACATGCCCAAGGGGCCGTCCGTGGTCTACCTCGAACACGTGCACGCGGCCACCTTCATCGAGGAGCCCGACGAGGTGCGGGCCGCGCGCAGCGTGTTCGAGCGGCTGGACGTGTTCCTGGCCTAGTGCGGTGACCGCGCTAGCGGGCGGCGAGGTCCATCTCGACGCGCGTCTCGGCCGGGACGCCCGCCGCGACCGTGCCGCGGAGCAGCCACACCGCCGCCGCCACGAGCAGGCCCGCGCCACCGGCCGCGAGGAACGCGACCGACGTGCTGACGTGCTCGACGAGGTAGCCGCTGATCGACTGGCCGATGGCCAGGCCGACGGTGACGGCGGTGATGACCCAGCCGAACGCCTCGGTGGCCGTGCCCTTCGGCGCGACCTGCTCGATCGCGGCCGAGTGGGTGGTCGCCTGCGGCGTGACCAGGGTGCCGACGAACAGCATCGTGATGCCGAGCCAGATGAGCGTGGTCGGGACGGCCAGCAGCAGCGACAGCGCGCCGAACCCGCCGAGCAGCGCGGGCAGCCGCAGGTGCATGGACTTGGGGAACGGCCTCATCGCGTACAGCACGCCGAACACGACGGAGCTGATCGACCAGGCGCTCAGCAGCAGACCGCCCATGCTGAGGTGGCCCGCGTTCGCCGCGGCCGCGGGCACCGCGACCTCGATGAACCCGATCGTGATCCCGAAGCCGAGCGCGGCGAGCGCGACGGTGCGCATGCCGGGGCTGGCCAGCGCGCCGAGCAGTTGCCGGTTCTCGACGACGGCGGGGCGGACGGCCCGGACGGTGGGGTTGAGCGCGAACCACGTGGCGCCGATGACCATGCAGACGACGCCGATGACGACGCCGGTGCCCGCCCACGGCGCCGCGACCAGCAGCCCGGACAGGCCGGGGCCGAGGATGAAGAAGACCTCCATGCTGATCGCCTCGTAGGCGTAGCCCGCGAGGCGGGTCGAGCCCGGCGGCACCATGCGGGCCCACAGGGCGCGGGACGCGGAGCCGACCATGGGCTCGTTGAACCCGACGAGGAACGCCAGGGGCAGCATCACCGCGACCGGCGCCCTCGACTCGACGGCCGTGATCGAGGCCGCGGCGAACACGATCAGCAGCCCGGTCGCGACCAGCAGCGGCCTGGTGGGGCCGAGCCGGTCCATCAGCCTGCCCTGCACGACCGCGCCGACCGCGACACCGACCAGCGAGCCCGCCGACACCAGCCCGGCGATCGCGAACGAGCCCGTCGTGCGCTGCACGTAGAGCAGCAGCGACAGGCCGACCATCGCGATCGGGAGGCGGGCGAGGAGGGAGGCGACCACGGGGCCGCGCATTCCGGGGGTGGTGAGGGCGGCGCGGTAGTCGGCGAGGCGGGCGGAGTGGGACATGCGTACCAGTGTGCACCACAGTGGTACGCCCGTACCAGTCATTTGCCGGTGCGGTCCATCACCGGCCCACCCGCTGGGACCGCCGTTGCGATTCGGTCACGGCAGTGCGATGTCCGGGTGAAAGTTGGCAACGAATCAGCTGAACTCGACGTCTTACAGGGTGACAGGGCTTGATGTGCCGGGGAGTCGTCGTGCGATCGTGTGCACAACGGGTCTCCGGAGCGGTGCCCGTCCGTGAAGATCGGCGCAGGGGTTTGGGCCGAGATCGGACCGGGTATCCAGTCCTCCACACCGGCGACGAGGGTCGGGGCCTGAACGCCGGAGTTGGAGATAGCGCGGTTCGTCGGGGGATGGACCGCGCAGAGCAAAGGGACCGGTGCGCCGCGTCGGGGGCGGCGCCCGGTCCCTTTGTTGTGCTCCGAACCTAGCGGGCCCGGCGAGCCAGTCGCTCGGGGTCGAGGATCAGCACGCTCTTGCCCTCCAGCCGCAACCAGCCGCGGTGGGCGAAGTCGGCCAGCGCCTTGTTCACGGTCTCCCGCGAGGCGCCGACGAACTGCGCGATCTCCTCCTGCGTCAGGTCGTGGGTGACCCTCAGCAGTCCCGCTTCCTGGCTGCCGAACCGCTGGGCGAGCTGGAGCAGCGCCTTCGCGACTCGGCCCGGCACGTCGGTGAAGATCAGGTCGGCCAGCATGGAGTTCGTCCGGCGCAGCCTGCGGGCCAGGGCCCTCAGCAGCTGCTCGGCGATCTCCGGCCGGTTCGTGATCCACGTCCGCAGAGCGGGTCGGTCCATGCTCACCGCGCGGACCTCGGTCACCGTGGTGGCCGTGGACGTGCGCGGACCGGGGTCGAAGATCGACAGTTCGCCGAACATGTCCGAGGGTCCGAAGATCCCCAGCAGGTTCTCGCGACCGTCCGGGGACTTCCGGCCGATCTTCACCTTGCCCGACTGGATGATGTACAGCCGGTCGCCCGGCTCACCTTCCGCGAAGATCACGTGGCCACGCGGGAATTCAACGGACTCCAGCGTCTGCGCCAGTGCCTCCGCTGCAGCCGGTTCAACCCCCTGGAAGATGCCCGCGCGGGCCAGGGTCTCGTCCACCTCGTCCCTCCTGTCGAGACGCGACGGCATGGTCGTGCGCCTTCCGCCTTTTGGCGGAGCCAGCGCCGTGCCGTCGATCACTGAGTGCAGTCTAAGGGTTGTGCGGTGGATCGCCTTCCGGCTCGCCGTCCCAAGTGGAGACGTGCTGATCCTCACCAACCCCAGACAGCCCGGTAAGGCCCACGAAGGGTGCTTCGTGGACCTGGTCGGTGCTCGCTGTCAGCGACGTGTGCGCCGCTGACGCAGGTTCCTGGCACGACCGCCCAGCCGTCGCAGCCGGAACAGCTCCAGCGCGCGACCGATGCCGTGCCCGTAGAGCGCCCTGACCTCGTCGGGGCGCGCCTGCTCCAAGAACTCCTCGACCTCGTCCTCCTGCACGGCGACGTGCCGCAGACGAGCTTCCACGCGCTCCATGAAGAGCGCGAAGAACATGATGATGATCGGAACGGCGATGACGAACCAGGCAGTCATGATGGCTCCGATCCTTGCGCATCGTGTTTCGGGTCGCTCAAGAGGGGGTCCCTCCAGCGTGTCGAGCCTCTGACGTATGAGGACGCCTACGCCCGTACATTGGTTCCGTGCCCACCGCGAAGTTTCGCCAAACGCCTGCGGCCAGGACGGAGACCAAGTTGGGTCGCGTTCGGCGGGCCCGGCGCATGGTCCGCCTGCTCCAGACGGGGTACCCGGACGCCCACTGCGAACTCGACTTCACCACGCCGTTGGAGCTGCTGGTCGCGGTGGTGCTGTCCGCGCAGACCACCGACAAGGGCGTCAACCTGGCGACCCCCGCGCTGTTCCGGCGCTACCGGACGGCCGAGGACTACGCGTCCGCCGACCGGACCGAGCTGGAGGAGCTGATCCGCTCGACCGGCTTCTACCGGAACAAGGCGAACTCCCTGCTGGGCCTGGGCGCCGCGCTGGTGGAGAGGTTCGACGGCGAGGTGCCCTCGAAGCTGGAGGACCTCGTCACGCTGCCCGGCGTCGGCCGCAAGACGGCGAACGTGGTGCTCGGCGACGCCTTCGGTGTGCCCGGCATCACCGTGGACACGCACCTCGGCCGCCTGGTCCGCCGCTGGGGCTGGACGACCGAGGAGGACCCGGTCAAGGTCGAGCACGCCGTCGGCGCGATGATCGAGCGCAAGGACTGGACGCTGTTCAACCACCGGACGATCTTCCACGGCCGCCGCGTCTGCCACGCCAAGAAGCCCGCCTGCGGTGCCTGCTTCCTGGCACCGCAGTGCCCCTCCTACGGGATCGGCGAGGTCGACCCGGACAAGGCCGCGAAGCTGGTCAAGGGCGACGAGGCGCCGCACCTGATCGAGCTGGCCGACCGCGTGCGGGCGGGTGAGAGGCTCGGGTGAGGACGGCGACGCGGTGGGCGCTGGTGGCGCTGGTGCTGGTGGTGGCGGGTGCGGTCGCGCTGTGGCCGCGCTCGGACGACCGGTCCGGCCAGGAGCCCGTCGCCGCCGCGAGGCCCGCGGAGGACCTGGGCGTGGCCCGCAACCTCGCCGCGCTGCGCCCGTGCCCCCGTGGCGGCCAGGACGGCCCGCAACCCCTTCGGGGGATCACCGCAACCTGCCTGGGTGATGGCGCGTCCCTCGACGTGGCCACGACCGTCGCGGGCGGTCCGGCGCTCATCAACTTCTGGGCGACCTGGTGCCAGCCGTGCCAGGAGGAGCTGAAGGTCTTGGACACCTACGCCCAGCAGCCGGGAGCGGTGCCCGTGGTCGCCGTGCAGGTGCTCAGCGGCGAGTCGGACGGGCTGGAGCTGCTGGCCAGGCTCGGCGTCCACCTGCCGTCGCTGCACGACGGGGCCGACGCGCTCCGCAAGGCGCTGAGGGCGTCGCCGAACCTGCCCTCCAGTTTTGTCGTCCGAGCGAATGGTGACGTGATCCAAGTTACATCTCCGCTGATCTTCTCCTCGCCGGACCAGGTCCGGGAGGCCGTCCGATGACGCTCCTGGCCGACCCGGCCGACGTGCCCGAGTGGATGGCCACGCTCGTGAAGGCCTCCGCCCAGATCGACGCCTCGGTCTTCTCCCGGATGACCGCACCCGCTTCCGCGACGGCTCGCGCGGCCGCCGTGCTGATGCTTTTCGGCGAGGGCAACGACGGCCCTGACGTGCTGCTCCTGCGTCGGGCGGACACGCTGGGGTCGCACCCCGGCCAGGTCGCGTTCCCCGGCGGAGCCGCCGACCCGACCGACGACGGACCGGTCGACACCGCGCTCCGCGAGGCCCGCGAGGAGACCGGTGTGCTCCCCGAGGGGGTGCGTCCGCTGGTCGTCCTGCCGGACCTGTTCGTGCCCGTGTCCAGCTTCCTCGTGAGCCCCGTGCTCGCACATTGGCGTGAACCGTGTCCGGTGGAGCCCGTAGACCCTGCTGAGACCGCGGCGGTGGCACGGGTGCCGATCGCCCACCTCGCGGACCCGGCCAACCGGTTCCTCGTGGGCCACCCGTCGGGCTACGTCGGCCCCGCGTTCTCCGCACCTGGCATGTTGGTGTGGGGGTTCACCGCGGGACTGCTCAACGGCCTCATCTCACTGGGCGGCTGGGAACGCCCGTGGGACGGGACCGACGTGCGGGACCTTGATCTAGCGCTGCGCGCTACGTAGAAGCTCGTCGGAGGTTGTGGGCGTGAATTGGGTCGACCTGCTGGTGCTGGCGCTCGCCGTGTTCGCGGCGGTGTCCGGCGCCCGGCAGGGCATGGTCATCGCCCTGCCCGCGTTCATCGGTGTCCTGGTCGGTCTCGTGCTGGGCACCCAGCTCGCGCCCCTCGTGGTCTCGCAGTTCGACAACGTCGTGACCAAGGTGGTCTTCGCGGTCGGCATCGTGATCCTGCTGGTCGCGCTGGGCGAGACCCTGGGCGTCTACATCGGCCGGATGGTGAAGCCGCACGTCAACGCGACGCCGCTGCGGGGCCTGGACAACGTGCTCGGCGCGGTCGTCCAGGGCCTCGTGGTGTTCGTCGTGGCGTGGATGATCGCCCTGCCGCTGACCTCGGTGGCGGGCCTGCCGTCGCTGGCCAAGGCGCTCAACCAGTCCGTGCTGCTCAAGACGGTCGACGACGCGATGCCGCAGGCCGCCCGCCAGCTGTCGGACGACCTTCAGAAGCTGTTCGACGTGTCCGGCTTCCCGGCCGCGATGGACCCGTTCAACCGCACCCCGCTCAAGGACGTCGGCCCCCCGAACCCGGAGCTGGCGGCGAACCCGATCGTGCAGAAGCTCCGGCCCAGCGTGCTCAAGGTCCGCGGCCGGGCCCCGTCGTGCTCGCGGGCGCTGGAGGGCACCGGGTTCGTCGTCGCGCCCGAGCGGGTCATGACGAACGCGCACGTCGTCGCGGGCACCAGCGAGGTGACCGTCGAGGTCGGCCGCGGCCAGTTCGACGCCACCGTGGTCCTCTACGACGCGCAGACCGACGTGGCGATCCTCGCCGTCCCGGACCTGGAGGCCACGCCGCTCCAGTTCGTCAGCGAGGAGATCCCCCAGGGCACGGACGGCATCGTGCTGGGCTACCCGCTGGACGGTCCGTACACGGCGTCGGAGGCACGGGTGCGGGAGCGCATCCCGATGCTGCGCGGACCGGACATCTACGACGCGCAGACCGTGACCCGCGACGTCTACACCGTGCGGGCGAAGGTCCGCAGCGGCAACTCCGGCGGTCCGCTGGTGGACCCGCAGGGCCGGGTGATGGGCGTGGTGTTCGGCGCGGCCGTCGACGACCAGGAAACCGGGTTCGTGCTGACCGCGCAGGAGGTCCAGGCCGAGGTGGAGAAGGCGTCGCAGCTGGTCAGGAAGGAGTCGACCCAGAGCTGCGCCAGTTAGCGCGGGGCCGCGCCGGAGTCCGCGGAGCAGCGACCATCAGGTGCCGCCGAGGAACTCCGCCAGCACCCTGCTGGTCGTGTGCGGGGCTTCCTGGTGGGGGAAGTGGCCTATCTCCGGTAAGCAGCGGAACTTGGAGTTCGGGCCGAGCCAGTAGGACGAGTGGCGGGCGGTGGGTTCGAGCATGACCGGGTCCACCGCGCCGTGCAGTTGCAGCACCGGCACGGCGAGCCTGCGGTCGATGGTCTCGATGAACCGCCTGCCGTCGCTGCGGACCTGCGAGCGCAGCGCCCAGCGGTAGTACTCCAGCGCGCTGTGGGCGACGCCCGGCACGAGCATGGCCTCGCGGTTGCGGCGGACGACCTCGTCGAACTCGGGCGCGACCGTCCACTTCGGACCGGACCACGTCCGCAGGAGCCCGCCGACGTTGGCGGCGCCGTCGCCGGTCAGCCAGCGCTCGGGGTAGACCGGCGCCTGGAACCGGAACACGTGGCCGCTGGCCCGTCCCTGGCCGCGCGGGTTCTTGCGGATGGCCCGGCGCAGCGCGAGCGGGTGCGGGGCGGAGATCGCGGTCACCGAGCGCACGAGCCGGGGGTGCATCGCGCCGACCGTCCACGCGAGCAGCCCGCCCCACGCGTGGCCGACGAGGTGGGCCCGGCGTTCACCGAGAGCCTTGACCAGGCCCGCGACGTCACCGGCGAGCGTCCAGCCGTCGTAGCCGCGCGGGGGTTTGTCCGAGTCTCCGTAGCCGCGCAGGTCGACCGCGACCGCGCGGTAGCCCGCCTCGGCCAACGACGTCAGCTGGTGCCGCCACGACCACCAGAACTCCGGGAACCCGTGCAGCAGCAGGACCAGCGGGCCGTCGCCCATCTCCGCGACGTGCAGCCGGATCCCGTTGGCCGAGACGTCGCGGTGGGTCCACGGGCCGCTGATCCGCACCGTGGACGGATCAGGTGGCAGGCGCACCGCGCGCGCCTAGCGGGCTTCGCCGCGGTGTCGCAACGTGTCGACGATGTCCTTGGCCGATTCGATCGTGCGCTCGGGTTTCCGCAGCTTCTTGAGCTTGCGGACGCCCAGCAGCACGAACAGCCCGGTGACGAGCAGCATCGCCGCGAAGACCGTCAGGAACGACAGCGACAGCGGCCAGCCGAAGACGTCGTAGAGCGCGTAGCCGATGGTCAGGAACAGGAAGAAGAGGCTGAACAGCAGCACCGTGAGCGCGACGATGAAGTACACGCTGCCGGTGAGGCCCTTCTTGACCTCCTTGACGACCTCGGACTTCGCCAGTTCGACCTCGGCCCTGACCAGCGTCGACAGGTGGCCGGTGGCATCGCGGACGAGCCCGCCGAGCGACGTCTCCTCCGCGATCCTGGCCGCGTTCTCCGCCGTCAGCGGGATCGACGGGACGGGCGGCAGACCGTCGCTTCCACGGCCGCCGTTGGTGTTCTCCCTCGCGCTGGTCACCCGGTCATCGTGCCATGCACGCGGACGGGCAGCCGTTCGGCTGGCGGATCAGGTCGCTTCGTCGTCGCGCCGGTGCGCGCGACTGCGCCGAACGAGCAGGACGGCGGCGAGCAGCGAGGCCGCCAACGACGCCAGCAGGACGGCGGCCTTCGCCTGTTCAGCGGCGGCTCCGTCCAGCGCGAGGTCGGAGATCAGGAGGCTGACGGTGAACCCGACGCCGCCCAGCATCCCGACGGCGACGATGTCGCGCGGCCCCGCTCCGCTCGGCCACACCGCGGCGCCGAACCGCACCGCGAGCGCCGCCGCGCCGACGATCCCCACGACCTTGCCGACCACCAGCCCGGCCATGACGCCGAGCGCGATCCGGTCCGAGAACAGCGCGCCGAGCGCGTCGGCGCCGACGGGGACCCCGGCGGCGAACAGCGCGAACACCGGGACCGCGAACCCGGCGGAGTACGGCTGGAGCCGGTGTTCGAGGCGGACGGCCGGGGAGTGCCTCTCGCGCGGGTCCTTGCGGACGCGCGTCAGCAGGCCGAGCGCGACGCCCGCGATGGTGGCGTGCACGCCCGCCGCGTGCACCAGCGCCCACGTGGCCAGCGCGATCGGCACGTACAGCCACGCGGTGCGGACCCGCCGGTGCTGGAGGTAGGCGTAGAGCGCCATCAGCGCCACGGCCCCGAGCGCCGCGAGCGCGTTGAACGTCGAGGTGAACAGGACCGCGATCACCAGGATGGCGCCGAGGTCGTCGACCACGGCGAGGCTGAGCAGGAACACCCGCAGGCTGCTGGGCAGGCCGGACGCGGTGATCGCGAGGACGCCGAGCGCGAACGCGATGTCGGTCGCCACGGGGATGGCCCACGCCCGTTCGACGCCGGGCTCACCCCAGGCCACGCCCACCGCGACCAGAGCCGGGACGACCATGCCGCCTGCCGCGGCGATCACCGGCAGGATCGCCGCCTTGACCTTCGACAGCTCGCCGACGACCAGTTCGCGCTTGAGTTCGAGGCCCGCGACGAAGAAGAACACCGCGAGCAGACCGTCCTTGGCCCAGTCGCCGACGCTCAGGTCCAGGTGCAGCGACGCCGGACCGACCCGCAGGTCGCGCAGCCCCGTGTACAGGTCGGCCAGCGGTGAGTTGGCCCAGATCAGCGCGATGGCGGTGGCGCCCAGCAGGACCAGGCCGCCGACGGTCTCGGTGCGCAGGTAGCGGGCGAAATCGGTGACGATGGCTGGGGGGCGGGACTTCACCAGGTCAGCTCCGGGGTCTCGGGGACAGCACGATGTTGCTGCCGACCAGACTTCCCGGCTCACCGGAACCCACTCTAACGACCGGAAGGGCCCGCCGACGGATCGGCGAGCCCTTTCGTGACCGGGCTATCAGTCCTCGGTCGTGGTCTTCAACCCGCTGGAGATCAGGTCCATCACGGACGAGTCGGCCAGCGTCGTCACGTCCCCGACCTGCCGGTTCTCCGCCACGTCCTTCAACAGCCTGCGCATGATCTTGCCCGAGCGGGTCTTCGGCAGCTCCGGCACGACCATGATCTGCCGCGGCTTCGCGATCGGCCCGATCTCCTTGGCCACGTGCTCGCGCAGCGCCTTGATCGCCTCCGCGCCGGACGCGCTGTCGGCCACGCCACCGCGCAGGATCACGAACGCCACGATGCCCTGGCCGGTGGTCGGGTCGGACGCGCCGACGACCGCCGCCTCGGCCACGGTCGGGTGCGAGACCAGCGCGGACTCGACCTCGGTGGTGGAGATGCGGTGGCCGGACACGTTCATCACGTCGTCCACCCGGCCGAGCAGCCAGATGTCGCCGTCGGCGTCGTACTTCGCGCCGTCACCGGCGAAGTAGAAGCCCTGCTCGGCGAACCGCGACCAGTACGTGTCGCGGAAGCGCTCCTCGTCGCCCCAGATGCCGCGCAGCATCGCGGGCCACGGCTGGTCGAGCACCAGGTAGCCACCGCCGCCGTGCTCCACCTCGACGCCCTGCTCGTCGACCACCTTCGCGCCGATGCCGGGCAGCGGGCGCTGCGCCGAACCGGGCTTGGTCGAGATGACGCCGGGCAGCGGCGAGATCATGATCGCGCCGGTCTCGGTCTGCCACCACGTGTCCACGATCGGCGCCTTGCCCGCGCCGATGTGCTCGCGGTACCAGATCCACGCCTCGGGGTTGATCGGCTCGCCGACGCTGCCGAGGACGCGCAGCGAGGACAGGTCGTACTTCGCGGGGATGTCGTCGCCCCACTTCATGAACGTGCGGATCAGCGTCGGCGCCGTGTAGTAGATCGAGACGCCGTACTCCTGCACGATCTCCCAGTGCCGACCCTCGTGCGGGGTGTTCGGCGTGCCCTCGTAGACGACCTGGGTGACGCGGTTCGCCAGCGGCCCGTAGACGATGTAGCTGTGGCCGGTGACCCAGCCGATGTCGGCGGTGCACCAGTACACGTCGGTGTCCGGCTTGAGGTCGAACACGTTGTGGTGCGTGTACGCGGCCTGCGTCAGGTACCCGCCGGTCGTGTGCAGGATGCCCTTCGGCTTCCCGGTCGTGCCGGAGGTGTAGAGGATGAACAGCGGGTGCTCGCTGTCGAACGCCTCGGGCACGTGCTCCTCGGACTGGGCGTCCACGACGTCGTGCCACCACACGTCGCGGCCCTCCACCCAGTCCACTTCGGACTCGGTGCGCTTCACGACGAGCACGTTGGTGACGCTGGGGGTCTGCGCGACGGCCTCGTCCACGGCGGCCTTGAGCGACACGGGCTTGCCGCGCCGGTACTGGCCGTCCGTGGTGATCACGATCTTGGCCTGGGCGTCGTCGATGCGGGTGCGCAGCGCCTCGGCGGAGAAGCCCGCGAAGACGACGCTGTGCGTCGCGCCGAGCCGGGCGACGGCGAGGATCGAGAAGATCGCCTCGGGCACCATCGGCATGTAGACCGCGACCCGGTCACCGGTCTCCAGGCCGAGCGAGACCAGCGCGTTCGCGGCCTTGGAGACCTCGCGCTTGAGGTCGTTGTAGGTGATCGTGCGCTTGTCGCCGGGCTCGCCGACCCAGTGGATCGCGACCTGGTCGCCGTGGCCGGACTCGACGTGCCGGTCCACGCAGTTGTAGGCGACGTTGAGCTTGCCGCCGACGAACCACTTCGCGAACGGCGCTTCCGACCAGTCGAGGACCTGGTCCCACCTGGTGTCCCACTCCAGGCGGTCCGCCTGCTCCGCCCAGAACGCCTCGCGGTCGGCACTCGCAGCGTCGTACAGCGCGGATGTCGCGTTCGCCTGCGCGGCGAACTCCGCGCTGGGCGGGAACGTCCGGCTCTCCGTGTGCAGGTTGTCCAGGGCTGGGCCCTGGCCCGACGGCTGGGTCATGGTGCGAGACCTCCTACATTCCTGACCTACGTGCTGAGCGGCAGTGCTGACCGTAGTGCCGGACGACCCGGATCGACAGGCTCGGCACGCGAAAAGGTTCAGACCAATTCTGCGTCCAGTCGAAACACCTGGGTAACTGTGTAACTCCGCTCGCGCGCCAGTGCCACCGTTCTTCGGCTGAACGACCCGTCCGTTGCGACGAACGGCCCCGGCGTGACGCACCTCACCCCTGATCGGACCAGTTTCGGCTGGTCAGCCCTTCGCGCACGGCGGGCCACTCCGGTGCGGTCGCGGAGTGCGCCGCGGTGTCGCGCAGCGTGCCGTCCGGTCGCGCGCGGTCACGGGTCGGTCGAACCGGTCTGCGCTCACGGCCTGGCGCCATGGCGGAAGTGGCTACTCTTGCGGGCCCACTTCAGGGCAATGCCGGATATCCACTTTACCGGCGGGTAATGTCCGGGCCGTGACCGATCCGCTGGCTCCGCTGCTGGACCTGCCCGGCGTGGCCGACGCCGTCGCCAACGCCAAGAACGCCGTCTTCCAGGTGCACCGCCACCGGGTGAACCTGCGCGGCTGGGCGACGACGGCCGCCGAGGCGTCCGTGCGCGCCGCCCGCGCGTCCGCCGCCCTGGACGGCGGCCCGACCGCGATCCCGGAGGACGGCTCGGTGACCGACCCCGTGCTGGCCGGGTCGCTGCGGGTCGCCGAGGCGCTCGGCACGCTGCTGCCCACGTGGGAGCGCGCTCCGTCGCAGGCGCTGGCCCGGCTGCACCTGCTGGCCGCCGCCGACTTCGACGGCGAGCTGGGCAGGCCCCGGCTCGACCCCGGCGTCGCCGACCGGCTCGACCTGCTCGCGGGCCTGCTGACCGGCGGCACGAAGGCACCGGGTCCACTCCTGGTGTCGATCGTCCACGGCGAACTGCTGGCGCTCTCGCCGTTCGAGAGCGCCAACGGCGTCGTGGCGCGGGCCGCCGCGCGGCTCACGTCGATCGCCACCGGCCTGGACCCGAAGGGCCTCGGCGTCCCCGAGGTCCACTGCCTGCGGCGGCAGAACGAGTACGACGCCGCGCTGGTCGGGTTCACCACCGGTGAGCCCGAGGGCGTCGCCCGGTGGATCCTGTTCTGCTGCTCAGCCCTGGAGGCGGGCGCCCGCGAGGCGTCGAGCATCGCGGACGCCGCCTCCACGTGATCAGCTGACGAAGTCGCCCACGTACCCGAGGCGCGCCGGGCCGGTCAGGGCGGCCTTCGGCCACTTCACCATCACGGTCCGGTCGGTCGCGGCGGTCGACGGCAGGGTGAAGGACGCGGCCGCGGGCGTGTAGCCCTCACCGGTCCCCTTCTTGGAGGCGAGGTACACCACCTTCGGGTTGCCGGGCACCAGCACGGCGGGCTTGGCGTTCGCCGGGTCGGGGGAGACGACGGGGACGGGCAGCGGCATGTTGGACCGGTCCACGAAGACCAGGTCGCCGAGCGTTCCGCTCATCGTGCACGCCGTACCGGGTTTCGCCTCGAAGATGATGCCGAACAGCTGGTCGCCGGGGTTCGGCGACGTGAACGTCGCCACCTCGGAGAAGAGGGTGGACGCGGTGCACTGAGGGGTGGGGATGGAGGCGTCCGCGACGCCCGCCGAGCCGAGGGCGAGCGCCACGGCGCCGACGAGGACTGAGGCCAGCTTGGAAGTGGTCATACCCGTGAACACGCCTCGGTCCGGACGTCGGTGGCCCGGTCGCGAGATGTGCCACAGGAGGACAACCGACACCCGGACCCGAGCGTGATCTAGAGGACCTCGGCCAGGGCCTCGGCGGCCCTCCGGGCGTCGGAGTACCGGGTGTACAGCGGCGCGAACCCGAATCGCAGCACGTCAGGGGGCCGGTGGTCGCCGATGACGTTCCGCGCGATCAGCTTCTCCATCAACGCCGCCGCGTCGGGGTGCCGCAGCGAGACCTGGTGCCCCCGCCACTCGTCGGCGGGCGTGATCACCTCCACGCCCGGCAGGTCCTCCACGAGCGACCGGAAGTACGCCGTCAGCTTCAGCCCCTTGGACCGCACGTCGGCCAGCGACACCCCGTCCCACACGTCCAGGGCGGCGTCCAGGGCCAGCATCGACAGGATGTCCGGCGTGCCGACGCGACCCCGTGCGATGCCGGGGTCGGGTGTGAAGGCGTCCTCCATCGCGAACGGCGCGCGGTGCCCGGTCCACCCGGTCAGCGGCTGCTCGAACTCGGCCTGCGCGGCCGTCGGCACGTAGAGGAACGCGGGCGCGCCCGGCCCGCCGTTGAGGAACTTGTACGTGCACCCGACGGCGAGGTCCACGCCCAGCGCGTCCAGCTCGATCGGCAGCACGCCCGCGCTGTGGCAGAGGTCCCAGACGACCTTCGCGCCGACGGCGTGCACCTGCTCGGTCACGGCGGCCATGTCCAGCATCCGGCCGGTCCGGTAGTCGACGTGGTTGAGCAGCACCACGGCCGTCCGCCCGGTCGGCTCCAGCGCGTCCGGCGCCGCGGGCCGCAGGTCGAGGCCGGTCAGCTCCGCCACCGACCGGGCGATGTACCCGTCGGTCGGGAACGTGCCCGCGTCCACCACGACCTCGCCGCGGTCGGTGCCCCTCACCGCGGCCATCAGCGCCTTGAAGATGTTCACGCTGGTCGAGTCGCCCACGACGACCTGGCCCGGCGCGGCGCCGACCAGCGCGCCGATCCTGTCGCCGACCCGCTGCGGAGCCTCCCACCAGCCCTCGGACCAGCTCCGGATCAGCCTGCGGCCCCACTGCTGCCGCACGACCTCCTGCACCCGCTCCGCGACCGCGCGCGGCGGTGCGCCCAGCGAGTTGCCGTCCAGGTAGACGACGTCGTCGTCCAGGTCGAACAGGTCGCGCAGCGGCGCCAGCGGGTCGACGGCGTCGAGGTCGGTCACACGAAGCTCCTCGCGGTCCACAGCTCGGGGAACACCGAGCGCTGGGTGCGCTTCTCCAGCCAGGCCACGCCCGCCGAGCCACCCGTGCCCACCTTGGCACCCATCGAGCGGCGGGTGGCCAGCAGGTGGTCGTAGCGCCAGCGCGCGAACTCCTCGGCGATGTCGGTCAGCGCCTCGCCGAGCTCCAGCAGGTCGCGGTCGTCGCCGCGGTAGACCTCCGCCCACACCGCCTCCACGTCGGCGTTGGGCTCGTAGGCCCTGCTCAGGTCCCGCTCCAGCACGTCGAGGGGCACGCCCAGACCCCGGCGGTGCAGCGCGGCGAGCACGTCGTCGTACAGGCTCGGCGCGTGCAGCCGCTCCTCCAGGGCGTCGTGCAGCTTCGGCACGGCGCGGTGCGGGACCAGCATCGACCGGGACTTCTCGCCGAGCAGGAACTCCATCTCGCGGTACACGCCGGACTGGAAGCCGGAGCCCTCGCCGAGCGCGTCGCGGAACGAGTTGAACTCGCCCGGCGTCATCCGAGCGATCGGCCGCCACGCGGCGTTGAGGCCCTGGAGGTGCAGGTCGCTGCGGCGCAGCGTGCGCACGGCGGCGCGCAGGTCGTCGACCCGCAGCTCCCGCTGCGCCTGGCGCCACTCGAAGCACAGGAGGCCGAAGTAGAGCTCCATGATCTGGGTGATGACCAGGAACGACATCTCGCGCGGGTCGTCGGAGGCCTGCTCCTGAAGCGTGTGCAGGACCGAGGCGTGGACGTAGTCCTCGTACGGCGTGGTGCCGCCGAAGTCGAGCTTGGGGGCCTCTTCGCCGCTGTGGATGACCGGGCAGGTGCTCATGTCGTCATCATGCGTGGTCGAGTGGCATTTCTGAATGCACGTCGACGACCATCGGGCCACGGAGTTCTCATGGCTGAAAGCCGTTTCGGCGGATAGCTTTGCGTTCATGAGCACCGACCTGGACTCCGTGGACTGGGCCCTGCTGGAAGCCCTCCAGGAGGACGCCCGGCTGTCGTACAACGAGCTGGCCAGGCGGGTGCACGTCTCGCCGCCGACGGTCGCGCAGCGGGTGCGGCGGCTGGAGAACGCGGGCGTGATCACCGGCTACCGGGCCGCGGTCGACCCGACGGCCGTCGGTCGCTCGGTCGTCGCCCTGGTGCGGATGAAGTGCTACGGCCCGAGGTGCATCACCGTGCACCCGGAACTGCTCGACGACTGCCCGGAGGTGGTCGAGGTCGTGCGGCTGACCGGCGACATCTGCTCGGTCGTGAAGGTCGTGACGACCTCGGTGCAGGAGCTGGAACGGCTGCTCGTGCGGCTCGGCGGCCACGGTGAGACGTCCAGCGCGATGGTCCTGTCGACGCCGATCCCGTGGCGGCCCGTCCTGCCGAACAAGGTCCTACCCGGTGCCCAGTGACACCATCGCCTGGCGCACGTGCCCGTCGGAGCCGACCAGCGCCTCGGCGGCCCGCGCGATCGTCGCGCCGGACAGCAGGTGCACCAGCGCCACCTTCAGGTCGCCGCCCGCGTCGGCCAGCGCCTCCGTGCACTCCTGCTCGCCCAGCCCGGTCGCCTCGTGCAGGATCCGCACGGTCCGGCCGCGCAGCTTCGCGTTCGTGGCCCGCATGCTGACCATCAGGTTCGAGTAGGTGCGGCCCAGCCGCACCATCACCGCGGTGGAGAACGACGTCAGCACCAGCTTCTGCGACGACCCCGCCTTCATCCGGGTCGACCCCGCGATGGCCTCGGGACCGGTGTCGAGCGCGATCAGCACGTCGACCTCGCACGGCGGGGGCGCGACCGGGTTGTTCGACACCAGCACGGTGTGCGCGCCCAGCGCGCGGGCCTCGCGCAGCGCGCCCACGACGTACGGCGTGCGGCCGGACGCCGTGATGCCCACGACGAGGTCGCCCGCCGACGCGTGACGGCGGATCTCCGCCGCGCCGCTGCCGTCCTCGACGTTCTCCATCGCCCGCACCAGCGCCTCCGGACCACCGGCGTGGTGCGCCATGAACCAGTCCGGCGGGGTGTTGAACGTGGGCGGCAGCTCGGCCGCGTCGAGCGTGGCGAGCCTGCCCGACGTGCCCGCGCCGACGTAGTGCACCCGCCCGCCCGCGCGCAGCGCGCCGACGGCGAGGTCGGTGGCGAGCGCCAGCTGCGGCAGCACCGCCGCCACCGCGTCCGGCACCGTCCTGTCCTCCGCGTTGATCGCCCGCAGCACGTCCACGGTGGACATGCCGTCGATGTCGAGGGTGCGCGGGTTCCGCATCTCGGTCGGGGAATCCACGCGCACCGCCACACCGTTGCCGGGCGAGGTCATTTACCGTTCTCCCGTCGTCGCCTGCCGTCGGGCCGCGCTCCCAGCCGGTGGCCGGACACCGCGTCGTACGTCGCCTCCAGCGCGGTCTTCGCGCTGTCGACGTGCTGCTGCGCCACCCCGATGAACAGGCAGTCGACCACCGTCAACTGGGCGATCCGGCTGGACATCGCGCCCGAGCGGAACGTGGTCTCGCGCGCGGCCGTGGTCAGCACGTGGTCGGAGACCTCGCTGATCGGCGACCGGGGGAAGTTCGTCAGCGCCACCGTCGTCGCGCCGTGCTCCTTGGCGACCCGCAGGGCCTCCACGGTCTCCGACGTCGAACCGGTGTGCGAGATCCCGACCGCGACGTCGGCGCTGGTGAGCACCGCAGCGCTGGTCAGCGCGATGTGCGTGTCGTTCCACGCGAAGCACACCCGGCCGATCCGGTGCAGCTTCTGCTGGAGGTCGAACGCGACGAACGCGCTCGCGCCGAACCCGTAGACGTCCACCCGCCCGGCGCCCGCGACGGCCTCCACGACCCGTTGCAGGGTCTCGACGTCGAGCTGCTCGGCGGTCTCCTCGACCGCTCGCGCGTCGGCGAACGCGACCTTGCCGACCACCTGGCGCAGGTCGTCGGTGAGCGCGATGTCACCGCCGAGGTCGCGGTCGACGCGGGCCGCGGTGCGCGCGGTGTCGGCCGCGAGCGCGATGCGCAGCTCGGGGTAGCCCCCGACGCCGATGGCCTTGCAGAAGCGGGTCACCGTCGTCTCGCTGGTGCCCGCGGCCTCGGCGACCTCGGTGATGCTGCGGTGCGCGACCGTGGCGGGGTTCTCCAGGACGACCTTGGCGACCCGCTGCTCGGCGCGGGCGAGGCCCGGCAGCAGGGAGCGGATCTTGACCAGTGGGCTGGCGTCGACGTAATCGGGGTTGTGGCTGGACACGTGGGAAACTTACTAACCGTTACTTCCCTGGTCAACGGACGGGAGGAGTAACTCGGGCAGGATTGCGAGCACTTCTCACCCGGATGGGCGTCAGCTCCTCACGGACCGTCCACACAGGTCGACGCAGGGTGTTCACCGGTTCGCCGGTCGCCAGCCCGCGGCCGTCAGGGCCTCCGGGTTCCGCTCCCCGTCGAGCAGCGTCCCGCGGTCGTTCGAGACGCGGATCCCGTCCAGGTAAAGGCCTCTGCCGCCGTAGCCCGTGCCGCGCGTGTAGAGCCAGCGGAACCGGGACGCCTCCGCGACCACATCGACCCGTTTCCACGTCCTCGTGCCCGTTCCGGTGAGCGTCCGCAGGTCCCGCCACGTCGTCCCGTCGCCCGCTTGGAGCACGACGCTGTCGCCGACGTCGAGGTCGACGAACGCGTCGAACGACACCCGCCGCGCGCCGGGGAGGTCACCCGTGGTGAGCGTCGCGCCGGTCGCGGTGGGCGTCCACGCGTCCGGTCCGCGCTGGGGGCGCACGGCGAGCGCGCCCGCCAGGCCGTCCGCGACGGCACGGCGGGCGGGGTTGATGGAACCCCAGTCGCGGGACGGGTGCACGCGGTTGGTCAGCAGCACGGCGATCGAGCGCGACATCGGGTCGATGACGAGCGTCGTGCCGGTGAACCCGGTGTGCCCGGCGGTGCGCGGTGAGCTGAGCGCGCCCATGTACCAGCGCTGGTCCAGCTCGAAGCCGAGGCCGTGCGCGTTGCCGGGGAACTCGGTGTTGTGGTCGGTGAGCATCCGCTCCACGGTCTTCGGCCGGAGGATCCGGTGGCCCGCGTAGGTGCCGCCGTTGAGGATCGCCTGGCCGAGCACGGCGAGGTCGCGCGCGGTGGAGAACACGCCCGCGTGCCCGGCGACCCCGCCCAGCGACCAGGCGTTCTCGTCGTGGACCGTGCCGCGGACCACGCCCCGGCTGGTGTTCGGCTGGTACTCCGTCGCCGCGATCCGGTCGAGCTTGCTCGCCGGGGGGTTGTAGCCGGTGTCGACGAGGCCGAGCGGGCGGGCGATCCCGTTGCCCACCAACCGGTCCAGCGGCTGGCCGCTGACCCGCTCCACCAGCACGCCCAGCGTGATCAGGTTGAGGTCGGAGTACGTGTAGGTCGAGCCGGGCGGGTTCTTCGGCGCCACGTCCATGACGGCCTTGATCCGCGACGGCACGTCCGGCCACCTCTGCCACAGCGGCAGGTACGGCTCCAGGCCCGAGGTGTGGGTGAGGAGCTGCTCGACGGTGATGTCGGCCTTGCCGTTCACGCCGAACTCGGGGAGGTAGCGCGACACCGGCTGGTCGACGCGCACGCGACCCCGGTCCACCTGCTGCATGACCGCGATCGACGTGAACAGCTTCGAGATGGACGCGAGGTCGAAGATCGTGTCGTCGGCCATCGGCACCCTCCTCTCCACCGGCAGCTCGGTGGTCTGGTCGGCGTACCGCACCGCCCAGCCGGTCGGCTCGTGGGCGACGACCTCGCCGTCGTGGACCATCAGCGTGACCGCGCCGGAGAACAGCGGGTGCCCGGTCGCGTCGGCCTCGGTGTAGCGGGTGACCTGCGCCAGCGCGGCGTCGATCGGCCCCTGCTCCAGCTCACCGGGGTGCAGCGTGGTCCACGGGGGCGAGAAACCCGTGTGCGGGCGGTCGAAGCGGCCGGTCGACGGGTCGGCGTGGACGGGGCTGACGGTCATGGCCACCAGGGTCACCAGGAGCAGGGCGAGCAGGCGCATCGAGGTCCTCACCGGTAGTGGAGGTACGGACGTCTGGTGCGGCGGAACGCGGACAGCTCGGACTCCCAGGCCCCGACGACCTCGTCGACGCCCGCGCCCGCGTCGACCATGCGCCGCAGGCGGTCGGAGCCGCTGAGGTTGTCGATGAAGTTGTCCGGCCGCCACGCGAACAGCGCGGGGTAGAGCGACCGGGCGGTGACGATCATCGCGACGGCCGAGCGGATCGCGTCGAAGCCGGACGGGTCGGTGAGGTGCAGGGCCACCCCGCCGCAGGCCTTGCCGACGAACTTGCCGAACGTGGGGGAGAAGTACGTCTCGCGGAACCGCACACCGGGCAGGCGCAGGCCGTTGAGCGCCTCGGCCCACCGCCAGTCGACGTCCGGCGCTCCCACGGTCTCGAACGGCCTGGTCGTGCCGCGGCCCTCGGAGAACACCGTGCCCTCGAACAGGCACGTGCCGGGGTAGACCAGCGCGGTGTCCTGCGTCGGCATGTTCGGGCTCGGCGGCACCCACGGCAGCCCGGTCGTGAGGTCCGCCCGCCGCCAGCCCTTCACCCAGACCACGTCGAGGCTGGTCAGCCTGCCGCCGTCGGACGGGAGGAACTCGCCGTCGAACAGCCCGGCCAGCTCACCGACCGTCATGCCGTGCTGCTGGACGATCGGCTTGCGGCCGACCCCGGTGGCGAACGCCGGGTCGAGCTGCGGGCCCCTCGCCGTGCCGCCGACGGGGTTCGGGCGGTCCAGCACGAGGAACGCCGCACCGGTCGCCGCGGCGGCGCGCATCGCCGTGTAGAGCGACCAGATGTAGGTGTAGAAGCGCGCGCCCACGTCCGCGATGTCGAAGACGACCGTGTCCACGCCTGCCTTGCGGAAGAGCGCCGCGACCTGCGCGGCGTCCTTGCCGTAGGTGTCGTAGACCGGGATCCCGGTGCGCGGGTCGGCGTAGTCGCCCTCGGAACCGCCCGCCTGGGCCGTGCCGCGGAAGCCGTGCTCGGGACCGAAGACGGCCGTCGGCCCCTGCCCGGCGGCCACCATGGAGTCGACGACGTGGGTCTGGTCGACCAGGACGCCCGTCGGGTTGGTGAGGACGCCGACGCGCCTGCCCGCCAGGCGCCGCCAGCCGTCGCGCGCCAGCAGTTCCGCGCCCGTGACGACCTCGGCGCCGCCCGCCGCGGCGGGAGCGCTCGCCAGCGTCAGGGCGGGCACGGCCAGCGCACCCGCCTGGAGGAGCTGCCTGCGCCTCACCACGTGATCCCGTGGCCGAAGGGGTAGGCCGTCGGACCCGGCACCGCGACCGGCAGCTTCCCCGCGGGAGCGGCCTCGCCGTGGACGACCCTGGCCAGCGACTCCATCGACCCCGCGCCGTAGGAGTAGGTGGCCAGCCAGGTCGGGGCGTCGTGGCCGACGTCGTACGGGTTCTGCACGGCCACCGCGACCACCGGTTTCCCGGTCGCCAGGAGCCTGGCCAGCAGCGCCTGCTGCGCGGGCTGCTTGCTCAGGGCGTTCGTCAGCAGGAAGACGACCTCGGCCCGTGAGGCCTCCTGCTCCGCCGCCGCGATCTGCGCCTCGGTGGGGGTGCTGCCGGTCGTGAGCCGCGTCGTCGCCGTGCCGCGCGCGGTCATCCGTTCGGCCAACGCCCGCGTCGACGCATCACCCCAGCCCGTGACCAGTGCGGACGCCGGTTTCGCGCGCAGCGGCAGCACGCCGCCGTCGTTGCGGACGACGGTGGTCGTGCGGTCGGTGATCTGCTGGGCGGACTCCAGGTTCGCGGGGGAGCCGACCGTGCGCGGCACCGCGTCCACGTCGACGAGGGGGCTGGTGAGCATGCCCCGGAGGAACTTCATCCGCAGCACCCGCAGGACGCTCTGGTCGATGCGGCGCTCGCTGATCTCGCCGCCGCGAACGGCGTCCAGGACGCTGGTGACGGCCAGTTCGAGGTTCACCGGCATCAGCAGCTGGTCGACGCCCGCCTTGAGCGCGAGCACCGGGATCTCCGCGTCGGAGTGCAGCTGCCGCACGCCCGCCATGCCGAGCGAGTCGGTGATGACGACGCCGTCGTAGCGCAGCTCCTCGCGCAGCAGACCGGTGACGACGGGCTTGGACAGCGTCGCCGGTTCACCGGAGGGGTCGATCCGCGGCGTCTGGATGTGCGCGGTCATGATCGAGTCGATGCCCGCCGCGATGGCCGCGCGGAACGGCGGCGCGTCGACCTCCCGCCACTGCTCCACCGTCCGGTCCACCACCGGCAGGCTCGTGTGGCTGTCCTCGGACGTGTCTCCGTGGCCGGGGAAGTGCTTCGCCGTCGCCGACACCGCGCCCCTGGCCAGGAAGCGCTGCTGGTAGCCGCGGACCTGCGCGGCCGTCATGTCCGCCGCGAGCGCGGGGTCGCTGGAGTACGAGCGGACGCCGATCACCGGGTTCGCCGGGTTCGAGTTCACGTCCGCGTCCGGCGCGAAGTCCTGGTTGATCCCCATCGCGCGCAGCTCGCTCGCGGTGATCGTGGCCGCCTTTTCGGCGTCCGCCGTCGAGCGGCCCGCGCCCAGCGCCATGTTGCCGGGGAACTGCGTGGCGGGTGCACCTATTCGGGTGACGATCCCCATTTCCTGATCCGTGGAGATTGCGAGAGGAATTCGGCTTCCACTTCTCGTCGCGGCGCGCTGGAGACCGTTCGACAGCGCGGCGATCTGCTGTGGGGTGTCGATGTTGTCGCGGCTGGAGTTGTTGAAGTAGATGACCCCGCCAGGGTGAAACTTCTCTACCACCTGTGCCGGAGTGTCAACACCGAAGTCCTTCCGGTTGACTGGATTCACCTCGTCGGGCGATTGTCCATTCAGGTAGGTCACGAACAGTTGACCGACCTTTTCCTCCAACGTCATCCCGCGCACGAGCGACGTGATGTTCTGCGGCGCCACGGGATCAGGCTCGGCGGCAGCGGTCAGTGGCGTGCAGATACCTGCCGTGACCAGCACGGCAGTGGCTATCGAGCGTCCGACCCGGCCCACACGAGCCTCCCCAGGCGTGTTTTCCACAGTTGTCCGGACATGTTCGCAAGTTACCCACGTCTTGCGGGTCGGTCAACGGGTTGGGGATTCTGCCGCGCCCCGTGGAAAACCGCCGGACGACGAAAAGGGCGGGGGCCCCGCACTTTCGTGTGGGGCCCCCGCCAACAGCACGGGCTTTCGAGTTACCAAGCGTGCAACTCGTGCCGTATCAACATGGCCTCGGCGTCCAGCGTCCCAGTACGCAGGCCCTTGACGGCAAGCCTCCCGCGGCGTGCTGCGCGTGGGTGCTCGAAGTCCGTGCACGGAGCTCTGCCGGGGTGGACGTCGCTTATCCTCTGCTTCGTCCCTGGCCGACCGGAGGTCCGCACCTCCATTTGTAGACCGTGTTCGCCGTCACAGCAAGGCCTCGGAAGGGTGCACCGTTCAAGCGACGTTCAGTAGCGAAAGTGGTGCGCTCGCGGACATTCCCGCGTCGGGTACCGCTGACCGGGCGGAGGGTGTCACCCACCGGCACCCCACGGGCTAGCTGCGGCGCCTGCGGCGCATCCCGTACCAGGCGACACCCGCCGCGGCGGCCGCTCCGATCCCGATCGCGGTGACCGCGACGGCCGTGCCCGACGGGGTGGGGATCCGGGCGCGCAGCGACACCGGGTCGGAGAACGTGAGCACCGGCCAACCCCGTTGGGCGGCGACCTTCCGCAGCGCCCGGTCCGGGTTGACGGCGGTCGGGTGGCCGACGGCTTCGAGCAGCGGCAGGTCCGTGACCGAGTCCGAGTACGCGAAGCAGTCGTCGAGGTCGTAGCCGTGCTTCTGCGCGAGCTGCTTGATCGCGATGGCCTTGTTCTCGCCCGCGCAGTAGAAGTCGACCTCGCCCGAGTAGCGGCCGTCCGCGACCACCATGCGGGTGCCGACGCTGTGCGTCGCTCCGATCATGCCCGAGATCGGGGCCACCAGTTCCTCGCCCGAGGCCGACACCACGACGACGTCGTGGTCCTCCGCCGTGTGGTCGGCGATCAACTGGGTGGCTTCCTTGTAGACCAAGGGGTCCACGATGTCGTGCAGCGTCTCCTCGACGATGGACCTGACCTGCTCGACGTCCCAGCCCTCGCAGAGCGCGGTGATGTGCGAGCGCATCCGGTCCATCTGGTCCGCGTCCGCGCCGGCCAGCATGAAGACGAACTGCGCGTAGGCGCTCTTGAGCACCGCGCGCCGGTTGATCAGGCCCTCCTGGAAGAAGGGCCTGCTGAACGCCAGCGTGCTCGACTTGGCGATGACCGTCTTGTCCAGGTCGAAGAACGCGGCGACTCGGTTGCCTTGTGCGGGGGCTTCGCCGCTGCCGGGATCGGTCACGGGCTCAGTTTAGGGGTTCGGTCCCGGGGTGGCGTTTCGCTTGTTGACGAAGTCGGTGTGCGCCGGATGACGGAAATTCCTCGCGTCCTCCAGCGGAAGACAAGCACCAGTCAAGGTTCTGGGGATACAGTGGTGCTGTCCGGTTCTGCCGGACCGGTTCAGTCCGACCCCCCGGGACTGAACCATGACGACCCCCGTCCCTCCCCCCTGGCGGGGGTCGTCCCATGTCCGGGGTCGGATCGGCCGCCCTCTTCCCGGTGTTCGGCGCCCAACCCCCCAGTCTGACCCACCGCACCGACAAAGCCGGTCATCGTCCGGCGACTTGTCCACAGCCCCGGTGCTTGTCCACATGTCGATCTTCCTTCCTTGTCGCTCCTCCCACGACAGCCCACCGTTGACCCCGGACCTGCACCGAGTCGATTGGGAGGTGAGCCGGGTGGACGCGAACCGACCCGTGGCTCTCGTGGGCGACGAACCACTGCTGGACGACCTGCTCCGCCTGGCCGCGGCGGCGGGCTGCGACCTGGACCGCGTGGCGGACGCGGCAGCGCTGCGCACGCGCTGGAAGGACGCGCCCGTCGTGCTGCTGGACGAGTGGGGCGCGTTCGAGTGCGGGGTGCTCGACCTGCCGCGCCGCACCGGCGTGTACCTGGTCTGCGACCAGCCGCCGTCGCAGGCCGTGTGGCCGGAAGCCGTGGCGCTGGGCCTGGAACGCGTGGTCGAACTCCCCGCCGCCGAGCAGTGGCTGGCGGGAACGCTGGCCGACCTCGCCGAAGGCCCACCCAGCTCCGAGGGTCGGGTGGTCGCCCTGCTGGGCGGCCGGGGCGGGGCGGGCGCCTCCGTGTTCGCCGCGGCCGTGGGCCAGGCCGTCCTCACCTCGGGCGGCCACGGCCTCCTCGTCGACTGCGACCCGCTGGGCGGCGGCCTGGACCTGACGCTGGGCACCGAATCCGCCGAGGGCCCGCGCTGGCCCGAACTGCACCTGACCGGTGGCCGGGTGGCCGCCTCGGCACTCCACTCGGCCCTGCCCGGCCGCACGGCGAAACAAGGTCGCTTGACGGTCCTGTCCTGCGACCGCGACGGCCGCGGCCCGGAACCGGACGCCGTGGCAGCGGTCGTCGAGGCGGGCCGCCGCGCGGGCGAGACGGTGGTGTGCGACCTCCCGCGCCAACTCACCGAGGCGGCCTGCGCGGCCCTGGACCGAGCAGACCTGGCCGTCCTCGTGGTCCCGGCCGAGGTCCGCGCGACCGCGGCCGCCAAGCGCGTGGCCCACCACATCACCGAACGAGGCGTGAAACTGGCCGCGGTGGTCCGCGCCCCAGGCCCGACGGGCTTGCGCGGCAAGGACATAGCCACAGCCGTCGGCGTCCCCCTCCTCACCTCGATGCGCCCCGAACCGGGCCTGGCCATCGCACTGGACAGGGGCCACTTCCCGGAAAACCGAAGAGGCCCGCTGGCCAAGGCGGCGAAGGCCGTCCTGGACGCCCTGCACGCCGACTGACCCACGACCGCCGGGCCTTCGCCGCGCCGACGGGGAGACCGCCCGCCTCGGCTCTGGTGATCGCGCGGGCAACCGCGCTCGCCCCCACCGTCGTCAGCGACCACTCGGCGGGGGAGGCCCGCGTTCCGCCACGTCCGGTGATGACGACGAGTGCCTTGCCCCCGACCGGTGTCGGCGTGCGCGTCGGACCAGCGATCGGTCGTGTCGATCTGGACAGGCGGTCACAACAGCCGAGTCGTTCTCGATCCACGACAGCGATCTCGACGCGGTCGCCTCTCGGACCTGGCACCCCACCTCTACCGTCCGCTCTCCGCTCTCCGCTCTCCGCTCTCCGCTCTCCGCTCTCCGCTTCCGGCTTCCGCTTCCGGCTCCGCTTCCGGCTCCGCTTCCGGCTTCCGCTTCCGGCTTCCGCTTCCGGCTCCGGCTTCCGCTTCCGGCTCCGGCTCCGGCTCCGGCTCCCGCTTCCGGCTCCGCTTCCCGCTTCCCGCTCCCTGCTCTCCGACTTCCGTCCGGCGCCCCTGTTCTCGGTTCTTCACCGCCTGCTTTCCGCCCACCGCTCGCCCTTGGGGCGAGCGGTGGCGCTGACGGCCCTACCTCAGAAGATCCCTGTCCGCGGTCCTCAGTCCGCGGCGACTGAGCTGCTCGTGGTCGCTGAGCGGCCAATCGGCTCCCGCGTCGGTGATCGCGTCACGTGCGTCGCCTGCGTCGTGTCGGTCGCAGCGTCGTACCGCCAGCCGTGCCCGCACTCGCCTTCCTCTTCGCCTCGGAGCGTCGACCGTGACTCGACCACCGCCAGCAGCCTGCTCTCGCAATCGGTTGCCACGTCGCGCGGTCCGCCTCGATCGCGACCTCGTTGACCAGCCGCTCCCGACCGCTCCCCGACCACCTCCAGCGGCGCGCTTGGCGCTCCCCGACAACGAGGGCCCACCAACCGCCTCCGATCCAGCACCCAGGCCGACCGGCCACCCCGTCCAGGTCGATGTCGCGGGCTTCGTCCCCGACCGTTCCCGCGACCGTCGACCATCCCGCCGGTCGGGCGCCCGCCCCGCCCGACCGGCCCCCAACCACCCGAGGAACTCCCATGAGCGCAGACCTGGTCGAACGAGTCCGCCGCCGACTGGCGGTGAGCAGGGCCGAGCTGACACCGGCCGCGGTAGCGGAAGCCGTGCGCGACGAAGCAGGCGGCGTCCTGGGCGACGCCGAAGTCCTGTCCGCCTTGACGTTGCTGCGCCAGGAGTTCGTCGGCGCGGGCCCCCTGGACCCGCTCCTGGCCGACCCCGACACCACCGACGTGCTCGTGACCGGCCCCACCGACGTCTGGGCCGACGGCGCGCAGGGCCTGCGCCGCACCGCGATCACGTTCCCGGACGAGGCGGCGGTCCGCAGGCTCGCGCAACGCCTGGCCGTGGCGGCGGGTCGTCGTCTGGACGAAGCGGTGCCCTACGTGGACGGCTGGTTGCCGGGTTCCGGTCCGTCGGGCCGGATCCGCCTGCACGCCGTCCTCCCGCCGATCGCCGCCGCGGGCACCTGCCTGTCCCTGCGAGTCCTCCGCCCGGCCGTCCACGACCTGGACGAACTCCGCGCCCGCGGCACCTTCGACACCGAGACCGCGACCCTCCTCCGAGCCGTCGTCACGTCCAGGCTCGCCTTCCTGGTCGTCGGAGGTACCGGCTCGGGCAAGACGACCCTCCTCGCCGCCTTGCTGGGCTGCGTCCCCCACACCGAGCGCGTCCTGTGCGTGGAGGACGCGGGCGAACTCCAACCGGACCACCCCCAGGTCATCCGCCTGGTGGCCCGACCGGCCAACATCGAGGGCGCGGGCGAGGTCCCGGTCCGCGAACTGGTCCGCCAAGCCCTTCGCATGCGTCCCGACCGCATCGTCGTCGGCGAGGTGCGGGGAGCCGAGGTCTGCGACCTGCTCGCCACCCTCAACACCGGCCACGACGGTGGTGCGGGCACCCTCCACGCCAACTCGCCGACCGAGGTGCCCGCTCGTCTGGAGGCACTGGCGGCGCTGGGCGGGCTGGACCGCACCGCCCTGCACAGCCAACTGGCCGCGGCGGTCCAGGTGGTCCTCCACATGCGCCGCGCCCCGGACGGCGCCAGACACCTCGCCGAGATCGGCGTCTTCCACCGCACCCCCACGGCCATCGAGGTCCGCACGGCCTGGCACCGCGCCCACGGTCAGCGGGAAGCGTGGCCAACCCTGCACTCCCTGCTGAACCGCGCCTGCTGAGGCGACCGTCCAACCCGAACTCGAACAGCGAGGTGACCGAGCGATGACCACTTCGGACTCACCCGTGGTGCCACTGGCCGTCCTGGCCGCGGCACTGCTGGTCCTCCCGGCCTCCGCGGCGGCCCGCAGACTCCGCGCGTTGGGCCCTCCTCGTCCGCGGAGTTCGAGAAAACCCCACCGCGGAGCCGTTGTCGTGGCGGTCTGCGTCCTGCTGGGACTCCTCGCCGGACCAGCAGCCCTCGTCGCGACCGCGATGGTCGGAACCGCCGTCCGGCGCGGAGTCCGCTCACGCGCGCGGCACCGAGCCCACCTCACCGCCACCTCGGTGGTGGCCGACGGCGTGGCGGCGTTCGTGGCGGAGCTCAAGGTGGGCGCGCACCCGGCCGCCGCTGCCGCGGGCGCCGCGCAGGACGCCGAGGAACCGGCCACGACCGTGCTGGCCGGGATCACCTCCACCGCGCGGCTGGGCGGGGACGTCACGACGGCGCTCGACACGATGTCCCGCACCAGACCCGAACTCGCCGCGGCACTGGGCCCCCTGGCACGGGCCTGGCGGCTGGCCGACCACCACGGCGTGCCGCTGGCCGACGTGCTGGACGCGGTTCGCCGGGACCTGGAGCGGCGAGTCGCGTTCGCGGGCCAGGTCAGGGCGCGCATGGCGGGTCCGGAGGCCAGTGCCGCCGTCCTGGCGGGACTCCCGCTGTTCGGCATCCTGCTGGGGGAGTTGAGCGGCACCCGCCCCCTGCACGTCCTGACCTCGACCGGAGCCGGTCAGGTGCTGCTCGTCCTGGGCGCGGCGCTCATCTGCGCCGGTCTGCTGTGGAGCACCCGGCTGACCAGCAGGGCGGTCGGAGCATGACCCTTCTCCTGCTGGCCCTGGCACTGCTCGTCCTCCCGTCCCCGCCGCCGGTGCTGAACCGGCTGGCCGGGCCGAGGACGGCACCGCGGCGTCCCGCGCCTCCGGCGGCGGACGACCCGCTCACGGTCGCCGCCACCTGGGACCTGCTGGCCGCCTGCCTCCGGGCCGGGCTGCCGGTGGCGAGCGCCGTGCACGCGGTGGTCGACGGCCTGTCGCCACCGGCGGCGACCGCCCTGCGCCAGGTCGGCTCGCTGCTCTCACTGGGGGCCGACCCCGTGACGGCCTGGACTCCGGCCCTGGCCCACGAGACCACCGCGCCGCTGGCCCGTGGCGCGCGCCGCACCGCTCGGTCCGGCGCGGCGCTGGCGGTGTTGGCGGCCGACCTCGCCGCTCGCGTCCGCGAGCAGGTGGTGGACCAGGCCGAAGCCAGGGCCCAACGGGCGGCCGTCCTGGTGGCGGGTCCGCTGGCCGCCTGCTTCCTGCCCGCCTTTCTCTGCCTAGGAGTGCTGCCGGTCGTGATCGGACTGGCCACTCGATTCACCACGACCTGGTGACCACCAGACGAGGAGCGAACCCGATGCACCACCTCATCCGCGAAGCACTGCGCGGCGACGACGGCATGACCACCGCCGAGTACGCGCTCGGCACCCTCGCCGCGGCGGCCCTGGCGACCGCCCTCTACGCGGTCCTGAGCGGCGACACCGTCGCGACCATGCTGAAGGACCTGGTCCAGAGCGCCTTCTCGGTGGGCGTGTGAGACCTCGACGCCGTTCGCGCTCTCCGAACGACAGCGGCACCGTCACGGTCGAGACCGCGATCGTGGTGTTCCCGCTGGTGATCGTCCTGGTGCTGGGAGCGTGCGCGATCACGGCCGTGGTGGACCAACTCCGCTGCACCGACGCCGCCCGTGAAGCGGCGCGCCTGCTGGCCCGCGGCGAACCGGAACGGGCCGAGTCGGCCGTCCGGTCCATCGCACCCGCCGGCGCGAACCTGACCGTGCGCACCGACGGCGACACCGTCCACGTCGAGGTCTCGGGCAGTCCCACCGTCGACCTCCTCCCAGGGCTGCACCTGACCGCCCGCGCCTTCGCCGTGCTCGAACCGACGACGGACGGCTGACCGCCGCGCAAGGAGCAAGGAGCGGGGCAGGCCATCGAGTCGGTCGCCGGTCCTGTCCGTTGACCGGCGGTCAACGGACAGGACCGGAGAGGAGGGCTGTACCTCGGCGGTCTTGAGCACAGGTGCGGGTCATCGGGTCGAGGTGTCGGTTTGCCCGTTGACCGCCGGTCAGCGGGAGACGGCGTTCCTCCGCGGGGTCGCCTGAGGTTCGTTGACCGCTGGTCCACGACGAGCGGTGGGGTCGGTTCCTGGACGGCGAGGGTGCTGCCGGGGGGAGGTCGTTGGCCGGTGGGCTACAGCGAGAGGAGGCGTGGGTGGGTGGTGACCGGGGATCGGCGACGGTGCTCGGGGTGGCGTGGTTGGTGGTGTTCGCGCTGCTCACGAGCCTCGGTGTGCAGGTCGGTGGCGCGGTGGTGGTGCGGCACGAGGTGGAGGGGGCGGCTGATCTGGCCGCGTTGGCCGCCGCCGCTCACCTCGCCGACGGTGTGGGACCTGCCTGCGACAGGGCGCGGTGGGTGGTCGAGCGCGCGGGCAAGCGGTTGATCGGCTGCGCGGCGAGCGGTTGGGAGGTGGAGGTCGACGTCGAGGGGATCGTGCCGCTGTTCGGCGCGGTGAGCGTTCGGACGCGTGCCGGTCCGGCTGAAGGGTGAGGGGGTGTCGGTCGCGGTGAACGGTCATCCATCCACGGTGAGCGGACTCACAGGCTGGTCGCGGTTGCTCTTAGCGTGCTCTCAGGTTCAGCCGGCAGTTCAGTCGCCCGCAGCGGAGGCTTCGTTCGCCGTGCCATTCCGACCAGTTGTCGACGGGGAGTTACATCCGGCGCTGTTGATGCCGTTAATTGGAGTAGCGGCACCGACACGGTGTCCGGCAACACCGACACAGTGTCAGTGTTCAGGTAGTTGGAGGCGACAGAGCATGGAGTGGTCGGATAGCTGGCGCGGGGCCTTCCGCATCGAGCTGCGGGCAGAGGCGGTCGGCCTCGCGTGGCACGGGTGGCCTGTGCTGCCGGGGACCTATCCGGCCGGTTCGGAGAACGGCGACGTCCAGTGGGCCGGGCGCGGCGGTGTCGAGACCGACGGTCCGGTGCCGGTGCACGGTGACTGGCAGGAGCGCATCGGCACCCAGCCGAACCAGGTCGCGCAGTGGTGGGCCGGTCAGTCGTACAGCGTGCTCGGTGCCACGGGCTACGTGTTCGACGCGATCGAGGTGAGCGCGGACCTGGGGCGCCGGGCCGCCACGGCGCTGCGCACCATCGGGCTGCCGGTGCCGATCGTCGCCACGCCCGCCGGGGCGTGGATGTTCCTGGTCGAGTCGGGCCAGTCGCTGGGCTCCGACCTGGTGGCGCACGACGACGTCCGCCACTACGGCAAGGGCGAGTACATCTCCCTGCCGCCGTCGCCGGTCCAGCACGGTGTCGTGCACTGGCGGGTCAAGCCGCAGATCTGTGGCTGGAGCCTGCCCGCGTCGCGGATCGTGCAGGACGCGCTCGTCGAAGCCATCCAGATGCCTTCGCTGTTCCAGGCCAACGCTCAGCGGCTGGTCGCCGCCGAACGGGCCTGACCCTCGAGCTGGCCGTCCTGGGTGCTGTTGGTTTTCTCCCCGACAACCCCGAGAACAGTGCCCAGGACGGCCATCCCACCTGCCTTGTCCAGCGGTTCGTTGCCATTCCCGCACTTCGGCGACTGAACGCAGGACGGGCAACCAGCCGGACACGTACACGAAGCGATCGCTTCCCGAGTAGCGACCAGCCAGGGGATCACAGCGGCGAAGCCGCGGTCGGCGAATCCGGCCCCTCCTGGATGACCGTCGTGCACGAACACCGTCGCCTCCCCGGTGTCAGCGTGCAGCGCGGTCGACACACCGCCGATGTCCCAGCGGTCACAGGTCGCGAACAGCGGTAGCAGGCCGATCGCCGCGTGTTCGGCGGCGTGCAGCGCACCGGGGACGCGCGCGGGATCCAGACCCGCGCCCCCCGGTGCGCTGCTCGCCAACAACTTCTCCGACACCGTGTACCAGACGGCCCTGGTGAGCAGCACCTGCTCCGGCAGGTCGAGCGGCACCTGGTCGATCACCTGCCCGGACGGCAGTCGGCGCAGGTAGCCGACGACCTGCGACGTCACCTCGACCTCGCCGAGGCACACCGAGACGCCCTCGTAGTCCCGCCGCTCCAGCGTGCTGACGACCGTGATGTCCACGGTCTCGCGGGCCATCGTCGACCAGTCCGGCCGGTCCGTGTGCACCAGCGCCAAGCCCTGCTCCAGGTCCAGGTCGTCCACGACGTACGACTCACCCTGGTGCAGGTACACGGCGCCGGGGTGGACCGAGCGGTGCGCGGCGCCCGGATCGACGGTGCCGAGCATCCGGCCCGAGTCGGCCTCCACGACGACGACCTGCTCGCCGCCGGTGCCGCGGATGTCGACGGCCGCGTGCGGGCGGTCGTGCGACGCCCAGTACCAGCCGTTCGGCCTGCGGCGCAGCAGTTTCCGCTCCACCAGGTCCGCCAGCACGGGCAGGGCCGCGGCGCCGCCGAACTCCGCCAGCCCGGCCTCGGTGAGCGGCAGTTCGGCCGCGGCGCACGCCAGGTGCGGGGCGAGCACGTACGGGTTGGTCGGGTCGAGCACGGTCGCCTCGACCGGGCGGTCGAACACCGCGGGCGGGTTGTGCACGAGGTAGGTGTCCAACGGGTCGTCGCGGGCGACGAAGACGACCAGCGCGCTGTCGCCCGAGCGGCCCGCGCGACCCGCCTGCTGCCAGAACGACGCCAGCGTGCCGGGGAAACCGGCCACCACCACGGCGTCCAGGCCCGCGATGTCGACGCCCAGCTCCAGCGCGTTCGTCGTCGCCACGCCGAGGAGTTCACCGCTCGACAGCGCGCGCTCCAGGGCGCGGCGCTCCTCCGGCAGGTAGCCCCCTCGGTACGCGGCGACCCGGCCGGGCAGTGAGTCGTCCACTTCGGACAGCAGGCGCCGCGCGCCCATCGCCGTCAGCTCGGCGCCGACGCGCGAGCGGATGAACGCCAGCGACCGCGCGCCCTCCACGACCAGGTCGGCCAGGATGCGGGACGCCTCCGCGCCCGCCGAGCGGCGGACGGGAGCGCCGTTCTCGCCCGCGAAGTCCTCCAGCAGCGGCGGTTCCCACAGCGCGACCGTGCGCGAGGCGCGCGGCGAACCGTCCTCCGTCACGGCGGCGCACTCGGCGCCGAGCAGGCGGCCCGCCGAGACGGCGGGGTTCGTCACCGTGGCGGAGGCCAGCACGAACACCGGGTCGGCCCCGTACTTGCGGGCGACGCGGCGGAGCCTGCGCAGCAGCAGCGCGACGTGCGAGCCGAACACGCCGCGGTAGGCGTGGCACTCGTCGACCACGACGTACTTGAGCCGCTTGAGCAGCCTGATCCACCGGGTGTGGTTCGGCAGGATGCCGCGGTGCAGCATGTCCGGGTTCGTGAACACCCAGTTGGCGTAGGCGCGCACCCAGTCGCGCTCGGCCATCGGCGTGTCGCCGTCGAACGAGGAGGCGCGCACGTCCGGCACCGCCAGCGCCTCGACCGACCGCAGCTGGTCCGCGCCCAACGCCTTCGTGGGCGCCAGGTAGAGGGCGGTGGCGCGCGGGTCGGTGGTCAGCGTCGTCAGCACCGGCAGCTGGTAGGCCAGCGACTTGCCGGACGCGGTGCCCGTGGCGAGCACCACGTCGCGCCCCGACCAGGCGAGGTCGGCGGCCTCCACCTGGTGCCGCCACGGCCGCTCGACGCCGCTGGAGCG
Source organism: Umezawaea sp. (assembly GCF_057122925.1). Lineage (NCBI taxonomy): Bacteria > Bacillati > Actinomycetota > Actinomycetes > Pseudonocardiales > Pseudonocardiaceae > Umezawaea > Umezawaea sp. Next base: position 102,173 of record NZ_DBNGPQ010000138.1, read on the forward strand.
CACGGAGTCGATCACCCGTTCGGCCGCCCACGATGGCCACTGCGCCAATTGGGCGGCGCGACGTGGCATATCGGTGACGTGCGTGAGGGGTGATTCCCCGCTGGGCACCCCGGCGAGGACCCTCTCCAGCAGTCGGCGTCCCTGGTCGGCCACGGTCGGCAGCTTCGCACACGGCACCGACAGTTCCGACACCGTCGAAGCACCGCGTACCGCTTCCTGCGTAGATAACGGTGTGTGCACGGATCGGGACGTATCGTTGCAGGCTTGCCACCTATGAATAGACTCCGCCGAATCGCATCCAATGAGGGATGCATCACGTGGTGTCTGGGCTGACGCGCGGTCGGCCGCTGGTGGCGCGACGCGATGCGGTCCCCTGTTGGGCAGACACTCACCAGGAGGACGGATGTCCCGGCAATTCCTCGCGGAGGGCCTTGAACTCTCCGGAGGTGATCGCGGCGTTGTCGCCGTGATCGCCGTGGTCGCCCTGGCAGCCCTTGCCGTCGGCTACGTACTGCTCAGGGAGGTGCTGGCCGCAGGCCAGGGCACCCCCAAGATGCAGGACATCGCCAAGGCGGTCCAAGAGGGCGCAGCGGCTTACCTCAACAGGCAGTTCCGCACGCTCGCACCCTTCGTGGTGATCGTTTTCGTCCTGTTGTTCGCCCTACCCGCCGAAGACCTGAACGAGCGGATCGGCAGGTCGCTGTTCTTCATCATCGGCGCCGTCTTCTCCGCGAGCATCGGCTACCTGGGCATGTGGCTGTCGACCCGCGCCAACGTGCGCGTCGCGGCCGCGTCGAAGGAGGACGGCGGACGGGAGAAGGCGACCCGGATCGCGTTCCGCACCGGTGGCGTCGTCGGCATGATGACCGTCGGCCTCGGCCTGTTCGGTGCCGCGGTCGTCGTGCTCGTCTACGCGGGCCAGGCCCCGAAGGTGTTGGAGGGCTTCGGGTTCGGTGCCGCGCTGCTGGCGATGTTCATGCGCGTCGGCGGCGGCATCTTCACGAAGGCCGCCGACGTCGGCGCCGACCTGGTCGGCAAGGTCGAGCAGGGCATCCCCGAGGACGACCCGCGCAACGCCGCGACGATCGCCGACAACGTCGGCGACAACGTGGGCGACTGCGCGGGCATGGCCGCGGACCTCTTCGAGTCCTACGCCGTGATGCTGGTCGCGTCGCTGATCCTCGGCACCGCCGCGTTCGGCGCGCAGGGCCTGCTGTTCCCGTTGATCGTCCCCGCGATCGGTGTCATCACCGCCGTCATCGGCGTGTACACCACCAAGGCGCGGCCGGGCGAGAACGGCCTGTCGGCGATCAACCGCGCGTTCTACATCTCCGCGGTGATCTCCGCGGTGCTGTGCACCGTGGCGGCGTTCGTCTACCTGCCCAGCTCGTTCGCGAGCCTGGACGGCGTGTCCGAGGAGATCCAGGGCACCAGCGGCAACCCGGCGCTGATCGCGGCCATCGCGGTGATCATCGGCATCGTGCTCGCGGGCGTCATCCTCTGGCTGACCGGCTACTACACCGGTACCGAGCACAAGCCCGTCAAGGAGGTCGGCCGCACGTCGCTGACCGGCGCCGCGACGGTGATCCTGTCCGGCATCTCGGTCGGCTTCGAGTCGGCGGTCTACACCGCGCTGGTGATCGGCGCGGCCGTGTACGGCGCGTTCCTGCTGTCCGGCTCGGTCATCGTGGCGCTGTTCGCGGTGGCGCTGGCCGGTTGCGGTCTGCTCACCACGGTCGGCGTCATCGTCGCCATGGACACGTTCGGCCCGGTCAGCGACAACGCGCAGGGCATCGCCGAGATGTCGGGCGACGTCGACGGCGAGGCCGCGCAGATCCTCACCGAGCTGGACGCGGTGGGCAACACCACCAAGGCCATCACCAAGGGCATCGCCATCGCCACGGCCGTGCTGGCGGCGACGGCGCTGTTCGGCTCCTACAAGGACGCCATCACGCAGTCGCTGGCCAAGGTCGGCTCGACGTTCGACAACGCCGACTACGTCGCGTTCACGCCGAACGTCCTGGTCGGACTGATCATCGGCTCCGCCGTGGTGTTCATGTTCTCCGGTCTCGCGGTCAACGCCGTGACGAGGGCCGCGGGCGCCATCGTGTTCGAGGTGCGCCGCCAGTTCCGCGAGAACCCCGGCATCATGGACCACTCGGTGAAGCCGGAGTACGGCAAGGTCGTCGACATCTGCACCAGGGACTCGCTGCGCGAGCTGGCCACCCCCGGCCTGCTGGCCGTGCTGGCCCCGGTGGCGGTGGGCTTCGGCCTCGGCGTCGGCCCGCTGGCGGGCTACCTGGCCGGTGCCATCGCGACCGGCACGCTGATGGCGGTGTTCCTGGCCAACTCCGGTGGCGCGTGGGACAACGCGAAGAAGCTGGTCGAGGACGGCAACCACGGTGGCAAGGGCTCCGACGCCCACGCCGCGACGGTCATCGGCGACACCGTCGGCGACCCGTTCAAGGACACCGCGGGCCCGGCCATCAACCCGCTGATCAAGGTGATGAACCTGGTGTCGGTGCTGATCGCGCCCGCCATCATCACGTTCTCCATCGGCGCCGACGCGTCCACGGGCATCCGCCTGTCGATCGCGTTCGTCGCCGTGGCGATCATCGTCGGGGCCGTCGTGGTGTCCAAGCGCCGCGGCACCGCCATCGCCGACAGCCCGGCGGAGACGGTCGCCAACGGCGCCGCCTAGTCGCACCGCGCTCCACCACCGAAAAGGGCGCGTTCGGGTCCTCACCGACCCGGACGCGCCCTTTTCGGTTCACACTGGACGGGGAACCACGACCCGATCCAGGGAGATGGACATGAGGCTCAGCCTCGCCGCGCTGCTGGCCGCCGCCGCGCTCGCCGCCGGGTGCACGTCGGGCGGTGGCGGCTCGACCAGCCCTTCTCCGTCCGCGCCGACGGCCGACCCGGCCGTGGCGTACATGGACGAGGTCTGCTCGGCCGCCTCCGGGTTCGCGAGCGCCGCCCAGTCGCCGCCCAAGCTCGACGCGACCGACCCCGCCAAGCTCAAGGCCGACATGAGCGCCTACATGGGCCAGCTCGCCGCCGCGTTCGGCACGTCGGCGACCGACCTGCGGGCGGTGGGGCCGTCGCCGGTCGCGGGGGGCGACGAGCAGGTGAAGCGGATGGCCGACACGTTCGACGAGGTCGCGAAGGTGTTCACCGACGCGAAGGCGCAGGTCGAGCAGGCCGACGCGGCGGACCCGAGCGGCGGCCTCCAGGCGGCGGGCGAGGCCATCGCGAAGCTCACCGAGTTCGCGGAGCCCCTCAAGGACCTCCAGACCAGCCCGGAGCTGCTGGAGGCCGCGGAGAAGGCGCCGAAGTGCCAGTCGATCCGCCAGCCGGCCACCAGCGCCTCCGAGGCTCCCACCAGCGGCGTTGCCCCCACGACCACGTCCTGAGCGTCGGTCTCGATTGGGGAACGGGGCGCCGAACGGCGCAAAAGCACATCCGAGTGGCCCATCGGAACGGTAGGTTCGCCCCTCTCAAGCTCGACTCGATTGCAACCGGGAGTTCTCCATGAGGCACCGCCTCGCTGTGGTCGGCGTGTTCGCCGCCGCGGCCCTGACCATGACCGCGTGCGGCAACCAGACCGCGGGCACCGCCTCCGGCACCGGTAGCGGTTCGACCGGCACCACCACCTCCTCCTCGGCCGCCGCCGCGGGTGGCGACGAGACCGTCCAGTGGATCGACAAGGTCTGCGGCGCGAGCCTCGACGTCATCAAGACGCTGTCCACCGAGCCCGAGCTGGACACGACGGACCCGGCGAAGATGCAGACCCAGTTCGCCACGTGGCTGGGCGACGGCTCCACGGCCGTCGACGGCGCCATCACGAAGCTCAACGACCTGAAGAAGGGTCCGCACCCGGACTCCGAGAAGCTGGCCACCAGCGCCGCGGACATCTTCGGGCAGCTCAAGACCGCCCTCGACAAGGCCAAGACCGGCGTCGAGGCCGCGAACCCGCAGGACCCGGCGTCGATCGCCGCGGCGTTCACGCAGGTCGCGACCGACATGCAGGCCGTGGCGAAGGTCGGCGAGGACTTCGACGGCGTGCTCGTCCGCTCGAACCTGGCCGACGCCGAGAAGAAGGCGCCGAACTGCAAGGCCATCGAGGGCGCGGCGGGCAGCGCGTCCACGCCGCCGACCACCTGATCCACCGCCTGCGCCGCGTGGACGGGAACGTCCACGCGGCGTTCGGCAGCTGACAGGGGTCGAACAGGTGTTCTACGCTCCGTGCGTGGGGCAACTGTCCTTCTACTCCGCCGAGGCGCGCCAACCGGGGGTTGGGGACCTGGCGGGCCTGCTGTGCGGGCCCGGCCAGGCGATGGGCTTCGGACGGGGTACGGCGGCCCGCGTGTCGGTCGTCGTGGCGGACCGGGGGCGGGCGACGGCACTGGCCTCGGAGTGCGCGCGGCGGGGTGTCGTGGCAGGGATAACACCCGTCGAGGAGTGCGGCGCGTTGGTCCGGACGGCGTTTCGCACGGATCTCACCCGTTTGGCCGCTGAATGGCTCCGCGGGGGTGCGGCCAAATCGGTGCCCTCGGAGTTCGAGCTGGACGGGGCGGTGCTCAGGTTGTGGGCGCTGGCGTCCGGTGGCTGGGTCGATTCGGCGTACGCGCTCGGGCTCGACCCCGATGCCCCGGAGACGCACGAACCGCTGCTCGCGGCCTTGATCAGCTCCGGATTGCCCGCCACGCTCGTCACCGGACCGAGTGGTGGGCCGGTCCTGAGGGTGATCGGCAGGCGCAGGCTCGCGAGGCTCGCGGAACTGGTCGGGGAACCGCCGGGAGGCGTAGCGGAAGTCGACTGGCCGGCCGCCTCGCCGGGTCCTCCCAACGGGCGATAGAGGGCGCTTGTGTCACCCTGTCCGCACCAGGCCTGCCCAGCGGGGCTGGTCGACAGTGCACACTGGCGGGTCGAAGCACAGGGTTGGAAGAGAGCGGGACAGCGTGGCTGGATCGACACGGACGAAAAACGGCTCCGGGGCTACGGGTGACGGCAATCGCCGATTGGTGATCGTCGAGTCGCCCGCCAAGGCGCGGAAGATCGCGTCGTACCTCGGCAGCAACTTCGTCGTGGAGTCGTCCAAGGGGCACATCCGCGACCTCCCGCGTGGCGCGGCCGACGTGCCCGCGAAGTACAAGGGGCAGCCGTGGGCTCGCCTCGGTGTCGACGTCGACCACGACTTCGAGCCGCTGTACGTCGTCACGCCGGACAAGAAGTCGACCGTCGCCGAGCTGAAGGAGCTGCTCAAGGGCGTCGACGAGCTCTACCTCGCGACAGACGGCGACCGCGAGGGCGAAGCCATCGCGTGGCACCTGCTCGACACGTTGAAGCCGAAGATCCCGGTCCGCCGGATGGTGTTCCACGAGATCACCGAGACCGCGATCCTCGCGGCCGCCGCGAACCCGCGCGACCTCGACCAGGACCTGGTCGACGCGCAGGAGACCCGCCGCATCCTCGACCGCCTCTACGGCTACGAGGTCAGCCCCGTGCTGTGGAAGAAGGTCATGCCGAAGCTCTCGGCGGGCCGCGTGCAGTCGGTCGCGACCCGGATCGTGGTGGAGCGCGAGCGGGAGCGGATGAAGTTCGTCTCCTCCTCCTACTGGGACATCTCGGCCACGATGGACGCCGGCGCCGAGGCGACGCCGCGCAACTTCGGCGCGCGCATGGTCGCCGTCGACGGTGCCCGGCTGGCGCTGGGCCGCGACTTCGGGTCGGACGGCAAGCTCAAGGCCGGGTCCGAGGTGCGGCTGCTCAACGAGGCCGAGGCGCGGGCGTTGGCCGCCGGTCTGGCCGACGTGCCGCTGACCGTGGCGAGCGTCGAGGAGAAGCCGTACACGCGGAAGCCGTACGCGCCGTTCATGACGTCGACGATCCAGCAGGAGGCGGGCCGCAAGCTCCGCTTCACCGCGGACCGCACGATGCGCACGGCCCAGAAGCTGTACGAGAACGGCTACATCACCTACATGCGCACCGACAGCACGACGCTGTCGGAGACGGCCATCACGGCGGCCCGCACGCAGGCGACCCAGCTCTACGGCGCGGAGTACGTCGCGGCCCAGCCGAGGCAGTACACCCGCAAGGTCAAGAACGCGCAGGAGGCGCACGAGGCGATCCGCCCCGCGGGCGAGGTCTTCCGCACCCCCGGCGAGGTCGCCCGCGAGCTGGACTCGGACGAGTTCAAGCTCTACGAGATGATCTGGCAGCGCACGATCGCGTCCCAGATGAACGACGCGCGCGGCAACACGACGTCGGTCCGGATCGTCGGCAACGCGACCACGGGCGAGGAGTGCACGTTCTCCGCCTCGGGTCGCACGATCACGTTCGCCGGGTTCCTCAAGGCCTACGTGGAGACGGTCGACGCCGAGGCCGGCGGCGAGTCGGACGACGCCGAGTCGCGGCTGCCGCAGCTGGTCAAGGGCCAGTCCGTCACGGCGGCGGACCTCACCGCCGACGGCCACTCGACCAGCCCGCCCTCGCGCTTCACCGAGGCCAGCCTCATCAAGACGATGGAAGAGCTGGGGATCGGTCGCCCGTCGACGTACGCGTCGATCATCAGCACCGTCCAGGACCGCGGCTACGTGTGGAAGAAGGGCTCCGCGCTGGTGCCCTCGTGGGTGGCCTTCGCGGTGGTCGGGCTGCTGGAGCAGCACTTCGGCCGCCTGGTGGACTACGACTTCACCGCCGCGCTGGAGGACGAGCTGGACGGCATCGCCGCCGGTCGCCAGCAGCGCACGACGTGGCTGTCCGGCTTCTACTTCGGCGGCAGCGTCGGCCCGGAGAGCTCCATCGGCCGTTCCGGCGGGCTGAAGAAGCTCGTCGGGTCGAGCGTCGAGGAGATCGACGCCCGCCTGGTGAACTCGATCGTGCTGTTCGACGACGCCGAGGGGCGTCCCGTCGTGGTCCGGGTCGGCCGCTACGGCCCGTACCTGGAGCGGGAGGTCGTCGGCGACAACGGCGAGCCGACCGCGCAGCGGGCGAACCTGCCCGAGGACATGCCGCCGGACGAGTTGAACCTGGAGATCGCGGAGAAGCTGTTCTCCACGCCGCAGGAGGGGCGTTCGCTGGGTGTCGACCCGGTGACCGGCCACGAGATCCTGGCGAAGGAGGGCCGCTTCGGCCCGTACGTGACCGAGGTGCTGCCGGAGGTCGCGGAGGAGAAGACCACCGCGAAGAAGGCGGCGGACGCCAAGAAGCAGGCGAAGCCGCGCACCGGCTCGCTGTTCAAGGACATGTCCCTGGACACGGTGACGCTGGAGGACGCGCTCAAGCTCCTGTCGCTCCCGAGGGTCGTCGGCAAGGACCCGGAGACCGGGGCCGAGATCACCGCGCAGAACGGGCGCTACGGGCCGTACCTGAAGAAGGGCACGGACTCGCGCTCGCTCACCAGCGAGGACCAGCTGTTCACGGTCACGCTCGACGAGGCGCTGAAGATCTACTCCGAGCCGAAGAAGCGGGGCAGGTCGGCCACCAGCGCCCCGCCGCTCAAGGAGCTGGGCAACGACCCCGTGTCCGGCAAGCCGATGGTGGTCAAGGACGGCCGGTTCGGCCCGTACGTGACCGACGGCGAGACCAACGGGTCGCTGCGCAAGAGCGACACCGTCGAGGGCCTCACCGACGAGCGCGCGTCCGAGCTGCTGGCCGAGAAGCGCGCCAAGGGGCCGGTCACCAAGAAGAAGCCCGCGGCGAAGAAGCCGGCGGCTCCGCGCAAGAAGGCGCCCGCCAAGACGAAGAGCTGATGACGTAGGGGGTGGCGGTGCCTGGACCAGGAGAGTTCGGACCCGACGGGACTCAGGACCCGCCACCACCCCGCGCGTACCCGGACGCGCTGGCGGGCCTGGTCACGGGGGAGACCCCCTACCGGCCGAAGCGGGTCGCGCCGCCGGTGCAGCCTGCCTACTCGCCGGTCGCGCCCGACCCGGAGCTGGCCCGCGAGGCGATCCGGACGGCGATGCTGCACGAGCAGCGGGCCCGGCCGGTGCGCACCCGTCAGCCGCAGCCCCAGACGCAGGTCGGCGCCCACCGCGTGCAGTACCGGGCACCGGTCGCCCCGACGCCGCAGGCCCATCCCCAGGCGCCGCCCCAGCCCCAGCAGGCCCAGGGGGAACGGCCCAGGTCGCGGGGTTCCGCGTTCGGTGGTTGCCTGGTGGCACTGCTGATCATCGGATCGGTGTTCTTCAACGTCATCCGGCAGGTCGTCGAAGCGTTGTTGGACGCAATCCGCTGACTGTGCGCACTGACCGGGTCGGCCGCGGTTAGGCTGATCGGTGGGTGGCTACAGGGGGTGGACGACATCCAGGACAGCGACGACGCAGGTCAGCTCAATCCGGGCGCGACCGGCGCGGCTTCGGCAACCCACCGGTTGCGGAGCGTGCTGGCGATCAGGCCGTTCCGGCGGCTGTGGGGCGTCACCTACCTGTGCAGCGTTGGTGACTGGCTGTCACTGCTCGCCCTCACCGGTCTGGTGACGAAACTGGCCGAGGGCTACGGCTGGGAGGGCTTCGCGCTCAGCGCGGTCGTGCTCACCCAGCTGCTGCCCGGCATCCTGTTCGCGCCGCTCGGCGGGGTGCTGGCGGACCGGTTCGACCGCCGCAAGGTCATGGTGGCGTGCGACCTGGCCCGCGGTGCGCTGTTCCTGTCCATCGCGTTCGTCGGCGCGGCGTGGTGGCTGTTCATCGCCAACTTCCTCGTCGGCTGCTGCGCGATGCTGTGGATCCCGGCCAAGGAGTCCGCCGTCCCGAACCTGCTGCGCAGGCCGGACCAGGTGGAGTCGGCCAACCAGCTCGGCCTGGTGATGACCTACGGCATCTCCACGATCAGCGGCTTCGGCCTCTACGCGATCATCTCCGGCATCCCCGGCTACCTGCACCTGACCAGCGACGACGTCGTGTTCCGGGTGGCCATCATCGCGGTGGTCGTCAACGGCCTGCTCTACATCACCTCGGCGGTCCTCGTCGCCACGCGCATCCCGGAGCTGTCCGGGCGGGCGACGTCGGCGAAGAAGAGGGAGGACGCCGAGGACGAGGTCGGCTTCGCGGCGATGATGCGCGACGGCCTCCGCTACGCCTGGCGCACCCCGCTCGTCCGCGGCCTGGTCATCGGCATGATCGGCGCTTTCGCCGCGGCGGGCGCCGTGATCGGCTGCGCGAAGCTGTACGCCCTGAGCCTGCTCGGCGGCGACAGCGCGTTCGCCCTGCTGTTCATCGCGGTGTTCATCGGGCTGGCCAGCGGCATGGCCCTGGCCCCCCGCTTCGCCCGCCGCCTCACCTACAACCGCCTGTTCGGCCTCACGATCGTCTGCGCGGGCCTGAGCCTGGTGATCGTCGCGCTGGCGCCGCACCTGTGGATCGCGCTCATCGCCGTGGCCATGGTCGGCGGGTGCGCGGGCATCGCGTTCCTCACCGGCCTCACGATCATCGGCTCCCAGGTCGAGGACTCGATGCGCGGCCGCATGGTCGCGCTCGTCCAGTCCCTGATGAAGATCATCCTGGGTCTGTCGACGGTGGTGACCCCGCTGCTGGTGACCGTGCTGAAGCCCCGCACCATCACCCTCTTCAACCACCCCATGAACGTCGACGGCACCCGTCCGGTCATGTTCGGCGCGGGCGTGCTGGCCGCCGTGGTGGGCCTCATCGCCTACCGCCAGATGGACAACCGGCGCATGGAGCCGATCTTCTCGGAGCTGTTCGACGCGATCAGGGGCAAGTCGAAGGCGTCCGCGGGCGTGCTCATCACGGTCGAGGGCGACACCCGGCAGGACACCAGCGTCCAGGCCCGCCGACTGGCCGAAGCGCTGCGCGCCGCCGGCCACGCCGTCCTCCTGGCCAGCGACCCCGACCTGGACGAGCACCGCCTCCGCAGCATGCTGTCCACGGTCGACCTGGCGGGGGTCCGGGCGCACGCGCTGGTCGCGGCGGCCGTCCGCGCGGACGTGGTCGAGCGCGAGGTGCGGCCCGCGCTGGACAACGGGGCCCTGGTCGTCATGGAGCGGTACGTGGACAGCCCGCTCGCGCACTTCAGCGCGGTCGGCAGCATCCAGCCCGCCGAGGTGGAGGGCCTGGTCGACTGGGCCACCGGCCGCCTCCGCCCGGACGTCACCATCCTCCTGGACCGCTCACCGGTCACGATGCCCGCCGACGCGCTGAACGAGACCGTCTTCGGCAAGCCCGGTCGGCGGGCCATCGACAACATCGAGCACCATTGGCGCGTGCAGCGCCTCCTCACCGAGATGGCCTCCGCCGACCCGGACCGCTACGTCGTGGTGGACGCGGACGGCACCGAGGACGAGGTCTCCGAGCGCGTGCGCACCGCGGTGCTCCCGCTGTTCGCGGAACGCCGCGTCCCCGAGGCCCAGCCCGTTGTGGAGACCACATGAACACGAGCGTGTGGGCCGACGTCGTCGGCCAGCCCGCCGCCGTGGAAGTCCTGTCCGCCGCCGCCGAAGCGGCGGCGACGATCGTCGCGGGCGGCACCCCGGCACCCGGCACGATGACCCACGCCTGGCTGTTCACCGGCCCGCCCGGCTCCGGCCGTTCGGTCACCGCCAAGGCGTTCGCCGCGGCCCTCCAGTGCACGACGGTCGACGACCGCCCCGGCTGCGGCGACTGCCCCGGCTGCCACACCACGGTCGCCGAGACCCACGCGGACGTCCGGTTCGTGGCCCCGGAGGGCCTGTCGATCTCCGTCGCGGAGATGCGCGCGCTGGTCCAGTCCGCCGCCCGGCGCCCCACCGGTGGCCGCTGGCAGGTCGTGATCATCGAGGACGCGGACCGGCTGACCGAGGGCGCGGCCAACGCCCTGCTCAAGGCCGTGGAGGAACCGCCGGACCGCACCGTGTTCCTGCTGTGCGCCCCCTCCGACCACCCCGAGGACGTCTCCGTGACGATCCGCTCGCGGTGCCGGATCATCCCGCTCGGAACGCCGAGGCCCGACGCCATCGCGGACGTGCTGGAGCACCGCGACGGCGTCTCCGCCGAGGTCGCGCGGTGGGCCGCGTCGGTCTGCGCCGGTCACGTCGGCCGCGCGCGCAGGCTGGCCACGGACGAACAGGTCCGCAAGCGCCGCGAGTCGGTGCTGCGCATCCCGCTGGCGGTCCGCAGGGCGCAGGACGTGTTCACCTGCGCCGACCAGCTGGTCGCCGCCGCCGAGGCCGACGCCACCACCGCCAACGAGGCCCGCAACGAGGACGAGCGGTCGGCGTTGGAGACCGCGATGGGCGCGGGCGGCACCGGCAAGGGCACCGCGGCCGCCACCCGAGGGGCCAAGGGCGCGATGAAGGACCTGGAGAAGCGGCAGAAGTCCCGCGCCACCAGGACCCAGCGCGACTCCTACGACACCGCGCTGGTCGACCTGGCGGGCTTCTACCGCGACGTCCTGGTCACCGCCACCGGTTCTCAGGCCAGGCTGAACCACCCCGACCGCGCGGCGGAGGCCCGCACGGCCGCGGAGGCGTGGACCCCGGAGTCCACGCTGCGCAGGCTGGAGGCGGTCCTCGCGTGCCGGGACGCGCTGGAGATGAACGTGAAGCCGAGGATCGCGATCGACGCCCTGGTCACGGCCCTGCACCACGGCTAGCGCTCGACGTACCCCAGCGCGGTGGACACCTCGTCGGCGGCGCGCAGGACCCGCGGGCCCAGCGCCGCCAACTGCTCCATCGTGTGCTCCATGGCCAGCGTGGACGCCGAGATCCCGCCGACCACGGCACCGGTGTGGTCGCGGATCGCGGCGCCGACGCACCGGATGCCGATCTCGTTCTCCTCGTCGTCGAAGCCGTAGCCGACGCGGCGCGCCCGCGTGACCTCGGCCCGCAGCCGGTCCTCGGTGGTGATCGTGCGCGGGGTGCGGCCGGTGAGCGTGACGCGGGCGACCAGCGCGTCGAACTCCGCGGGCGCCATCGACCCCAGCACGGCCTTGCCGATGGCCGAGCAGTGCACGGACAGGCTCATGCCCAGCCGCGACGGCATCCGGTACGGCTTGTCCGCCTCCACCTTGTCCACGTAGACCAGTTCGTCGCCGACCAGCATCGCCATGTGGACGGTGCACAGCGACTCCTCGCGGAGGGCCCGCAGGGCGGGGCGCGCCCGTTCCACGGTGTCCACCGGCCGGAGCACCTTCCCGGCCATCACCAGCACCTTCGGCCCCGCGAGGTAGCCGCCGTCGGACCGGACCGCGGCGAAACCCCGGTCCACCATCGCTTGCAGCAGCCGGTGCACGGTCGACTTCGGCAGCCCGGTGACCCGTGCGATGTCCGTGATCCGCGAGTGGTCGGCCAACGCCTCCAGCACGGCCAACGTCTTCTCCACCGCGGTGTCGGTCACCGGCCCAGCCACCCGCCGTCGACCACCAGCACGTGCCCGTTCACGTAGTCCGACGCCCGCGAGCTGAGGAACACCGCCGCACCGACCACGTCCTCCGGCGTGCCCCACCGCCCGGCCGGTATCCGGTCGCGGATCGCGGGTTCGCGACCCGGATCGGCGCGCAGGTCCGCGGTGTTGTCGGTGGCGATGTATCCGGGAGCGATCGCGTTCACCTGCACATTGTGCGGTGCCCACTCGTTGGCCAGCGCCTTGGTCAGCCCCGCGACCGCGTGCTTGCTCGCCGCGTACGCCGCCACCGTGACCCCGCCCTGGAAGCTGAGCAGCGACGCGACGTTCACGATCTTCCCGCCCGCCCCGTCGAGCATCCGGCCGCCGACCACCCGGCTCAGCTCGAACACCGAGTCCAGGTTGACCGACAGGACCCGCCGCCAGTCGGCCAGCGACACGTCCGCCGCGGGTTCGCGGTGGATCGTGCCCGCGTTGTTGACCAGCACGTCGATCCGCCGCTCGGCGAGCACCGGGGCCAGCGCGGCCTCGACCGCCTCCGGGTCGGCCAGGTCCACGACGACGGTGTCCACCACGGCGTCCGGCACGGCGCCGAAGTCGGCGGTCCGCCCCAGCAGCACCAGGTCCGCGCCCGCGTCGGCCAGCCCGAGCGCGATGGCGCGACCGATCCCGGAGCGGGCGCCGGTCACCAGTGCGGTCCGCCCGCGCAGGGAGAAGAGGTCCACGAGGGCTCCTCAGCGGAGGTCGGTCACCGCGACGGGTTCCACGTCGTCGTAGGCCTGGTTCTCGCCGCCCATGGCCCAGACGAACGAGTAGGCGTGCGTTCCGGCTCCGCTGTGGACGGACCAGCTCGGCGAGATCACCACCTCCTCGTTGCGCACCACCAGGTTCCGGGTCGCGTGCGGCTCGCCCATCAGGTGCACCACCCGGTGCTCGTCCGGGAGGTCGAAGTAGAGGTAGGCCTCCGTGCGCCGGTCGTGGGTGTGCGGCGGCATCGTGTTCCACACGCTGCCGGGCGCCAGCGTCGTCATGCCCAGCACGAGCTGGCTCGACCGGATCCCGTCCGCGTGCACGAACTTGCGGATCTCGCGGACGTTCGACGTCGCCGGGTCGCCGAGCCGCAGCGCGTCCACGTCGTCGTACCGCGCGACCGCCGTCGGGTGCTCGGCGTGCGACGGCGTGGAGAACAGGTAGAAGCGCGTGTGCTCCACGGCGGCCTGGAAGCGCACCACGGTCGCGCCCCTGCCGACGTACACGCAGTCGCGGGCGTCGACCTTGTGCTCGGCGTCGTCCACGGTCACGCTGCCCGACCCGCGGACCACGACCACCGCCAGCTCCCGCCGCGCCAGGAACGTGTCGGCCCGCAGCGCGTCGACGGCCTCCAGTTCCAGCGGCGTTCCGGGCAGGGGAGAGGCGCCACCGACCACGACGCGGTCCTCGTGGGAGTGGACGAGCCTCACCTCGCCCGCGACGAACAGGTCCTCGACGAGGAAGCGCTGCCGCAGCTGATCGGTGTCGAGCGCGGCCACCTGCTCCGGATGGGTCGCGTGTCGGATTTCCATGGCGGTGATGCCTTCCGCTCGTCGCTGTCCAGTGACACCATGTGCTCGGTCCATTCATGGAACTACGTTCCGCTGGATGGAACAAGTGTGGTCTCGTCACTTCGCCGCCGCCGGTGACGAGTTGGCCCGCGGTGCGCTCGGAAGGCGGCGGTAGACGTATGCACCAGCCAGGGTGTCGCCCTCCCGCGCGCCGCCGGTCCTCCCGCGCGTCCCGGTCCGACCTGTGATCAACGCCGATTCTCGGATGGATGGTGCCCATGTCCGTGTCCCGCCGTACCTTGCTGACCTCGGCCGCCGTGGCGGCCGGAGCGACCGCCGCGACGGGAGGAACCGCGTTGGCGCAAGAGCCCGTACCCGGTCCGGAGGCGTTGCGCGACGCCCTCGACTACGCCGTGTCGAAGGTGCGCGTCACCGGCCCGGCCATCACGACGTTCCCCGAGATCACCAGGGCCGAGAAGTGGACCTACGTCGCCGACGGCGGCTGGGTCGGCGGCTTCTGGCCGGGCACGCTGTGGATGGCGTACCTCGACACGAAGGAGGACCGGTTCAAGCAGCTCGCGCTCGCCGCCTCCGAGCGGCTGTCCCCGCGCAAGGACGTGGCCCGCGACCACGACATGGGCTTCCTCTTCTACCCGTCGTGGGTCACCGCGTGGCGGCTCACCGGCGAGGTGAAGTGGCGCGACGGCGCGATCAAGGCCGCCGACGGGCTGATCGGCCGGTTCAACACCGCGGGCCGGTTCATCCGGGCCTGGGGCGCGCTCGGCACGCCGCGCGACGAGGGCCGTTCGATCATCGACACGATGATGAACCTCGACCTGCTCGCGTTCGCCACCCAGGAGACCGGCGACCGCAAGTACCTCGACGTCGCCGTCGCGCACGCGAAGACGACCCAGCGGCACTTCGTCCGCGCGGACGGCTCCACGCCGCACGTCTTCGACTTCAACCCGGCCACGGGCGCGCCGATCGGGCCGAACACCGTGCAGGGCTACAGCCCGACGTCGGCGTGGTCGCGCGGGCAGGCGTGGGCGATCTACGGGTTCACCACCGTGCACCGGCGCACCGGTGACGCGTCGTTCCTGGCCACCGCGCGGAAGCTGGCGGACTTCGCGCTCGGCCAGCTCACCCCGGACCACGTGCCGGTGTGGGACTACCGCGCCCCGCAGGCGCCCAACGACATCAAGGACTCGTCGGCGGGCGCGGTCATGGCGGCGGGCCTGCTCGACCTGGCCAAGGCGTCCGGCCGCACGCAGTACCGGGACTCCGCGCTGCGGATCCTGCACGGCCTCACCAGGGACTGCCTGACGAAGAAGTCCACGCGCGCCGAGGCCGTCCTGGCGCGCGGCACCCGCAACCGGCCGTCCGAGGACGGCGTCGAGGTGTCGCTCCCGTACGCCGACTACTACTTCATGGAGGCGCTGCTCCGGGTGTTGAAGCCGGCCGAGGTCTCCCGCGCCATCGGCCTGTGAGGACGTGAGCTGGTTGGGAGGCGCGGCCTCCCAACCAGCTCAGCCTCAGGCCTCGTCGCCGCTCTCGGACTCCGCTCCGGGCGCGGGTTCCGCTTCCTCTTCGGACTCGGCCACTGCTTCGGTCTCGGGCTCGGCTTCGGGCTCGGCTGTCGTGTCTTCGGACTCCGCTGTCGTGTCCTCGGGCTCGGCCGTCGTCACGATCGCGGCTGCCCCGGTCGTGCCGACCAGTGCGGGTTCGCGGCGGCGGCTGGGCATCGCGGACACGATCACCACGCCCGCCAGCAGCAGCGCGGTGCCGAGCCAGAAGATCGGGATCGTCTTGTAGGCGGCGGTCGTGTAGGCCAGCGGGATGGTCGGCCGGGCCTGCGGCGGTGGTGGCTGCGCGCCCGCGGGCGGTGCCGTCGTGGTGCTGCCGCAGACCACGCCGCCCTCCGGCGCGGCGGCGCGGACGATCTGCTCGCCCAGCGACACCTGCGCCAGCGCGGACGGCAGGTTCGGCAGGCCGAGGGCGTCCGTCGGCAGCAGTTGCAGGTCCAGCAGCCGGGCCGTGGCGCCGAGCATGAAGCCCTTGATGGTCGGACCGCCCTGCGTCAACGGGCCGTTCAACGCCATCTTCTTCTCGTTGAACTGCGCGATCTGCAACCGCAGCACCCCGATGTCGAGCTTCTCCAGCTCGGCGGGCACGTCACCGCCGCTCGGCAGGATCCCGCCGATGATCGGCAGCTTCGGCAGTTCGGGCAGGCCCGCCACCGGGATGCCGACCGGGATCTCCAGCTTCGGGTTGGCCGCGTCCAGCGTGCCGAGCACCTTCCCGCCCTGCGTCACCCGCAGCACCGGTGCGGTGTACGTGATCGCCGACGTCGCCTCGACGCCCGTGGCCAGCGCCACCAGCGTCGGCTGGCTCACCACGTCGATCCGGACCTCCATCGGCGTGCCCGCGAGCAGCCGCACGCTCGCCGCCTGGAGCGTCGACGTGGTCTTCACGGCCTTGTTCGCCGAACCGGGCAGGTCGACCAGTTCCACCGACGACTGCGCCATCAGCGTCTCCGGCAGGCTGAGCAGCGAGCCCTTCTCGCCCGTGTCCGGCGTGCCCGACAGCAGCCCGCCGAGCTGGCTGAGCGGCGCGGTCATGCCCTTGAGGCTGTCGATCAGCGACTGCTTCGCGGCGGCGTCCAGCTTCGGCGTGTCCTGCGTGAGCATCCCGGTCAGGTCCGGCGACGACGGCAGCGTCGGGATCGCGTTCAGCACGGACAGGCTCGCCAGCGACGTCTTGGCCTCGCTCAGCGGTGTCACGCACGGCCCGAGCGCGTCGTCCCAGCGCGCGTGCACGTTCCCGTTGAGGCCCTTCACGGTGAGCAGCGTGTCCAGCGGCGTCTTCGGCAGCGCCAGCCCGCCGCTCAGGCCCTGGGGGTTGTCCGGCGACGCCGTCTGGGCCAGCGAGCCGGGTGTCTGCGGCGCCCGCCCCTGCACGGCGAACCCGAGCGGCGACGCCTGCGCGACCGACCGCTCGAACGCCAGGTACGACTCGGTGTTCACCTGCGCGCTCGCCAGCCCGACACCCAGCTCCGCCGCGGACTGCTTCGGCAGCTCGTCCCCGAACCCCGGCAGGATGGTGTTCGTCGGCGTCGACTCCGGTGCCAACCGCACGACCGCCAACCCGGTCCCAGCATCACCCACCGCGTGCGCAAGCGATTGCGGCCCGTTCGGAGCGGACACCGGCGGCTGCCCCGGACTCACCGGACCGGGCACCGGCGTGGTCACGGGAGGCTGCGCCAGAGCGGGTGCCGCGCACAGCGCCAACAACGCTGCGGCGGTGGGCAAGGCCAACGCGAGCCGGCGTCTGCGCATGTCGGAAGTCCTCCTCGACGGTGAAGAGCCCGTGACCCGTGGTGAGCGGCGTCACGAGAAGCCTAACGAGGGGGACCCCTGTCGGTGACGGTCTTGGAGTCGGCTATAGTTATCGCGTCTCGCCGCCTTAGCTCAGTCGGCTAGAGCGGTTCACTCGTAATGAACAGGTCATCGGTTCGATTCCGATAGGCGGCTCTGGTGAGATGCAGGTCAGCCCCGGTGCGCACACAGCGCACCGGGGCTGACTGGTCTTCAGGGTCCTCCTGCGTGACCAACTGCGTGACTACGCTTCCGCCGCGGGGAAGATCCGGTCCATCGCGGTAGCCCCGTCCTGCACCCCCGGACGGATCTGCTTCCGGTAGGCCAGTTCGGCCGCCTTGGCGGCCTGTCGGAAGTCGCGCCGGACATCGGTGTCATCCAGCCCGGTGCCCTACTTGGTAGTGAGCACGAGGTCGTGCTTCTGCCACCCTGTGCCCGCGTCCTCCCTCGGCTTCGCCTGCCTGGCCGTTCGCTCCCCAGCGCCTCCTCGCAGCGCTGGGGAGCGCCGGTGGCTTCCGGGACTCCCACGACACCGCCGAGGATCCGAGACCGCGGTGGAGATCAAGCGGAACCTCGATCTTCCAAGTCCCGTTACCCCTGTCATCGAGGTTGGCCAGGTGCAAGGTGTGTTTGCTGCGTCCTATCCGGTGTGCGACCTCGCGGCAGCGCGGATCAACAACCATGAGGAATCGTGGTGGGGTAGTCGGGAGAACGTGCTGACAGGGGGAAGCATGGAAGATGGTCACTCGACCACGACCGAGACCGAGGCAACGGGGGCATCATTGGTAGGTGGCCTGTTGGAGGCTAGACCATTGTCTTCTCCCGTGGAGCATTTGGCAATGGCGGCCTTGTCGACGAG
Organism: Umezawaea sp.; assembly: GCF_057122925.1. Lineage (NCBI taxonomy): Bacteria > Bacillati > Actinomycetota > Actinomycetes > Pseudonocardiales > Pseudonocardiaceae > Umezawaea > Umezawaea sp. The sequence continues at coordinate 120,288 of NZ_DBNGPQ010000138.1, forward strand.
TGCTCGGCCATCTGCGCTGTCCATGAGGTAGGCAAGAATGTCAACTTTGGTTCCTGGGCTCGCTTTCGTTCCGGCGCCGCCGCATTCCCATTTCTCGGCCGCGCTGTCGACGACGCAGTACCCGTACTGCTGGTAATAGACTGCTTCAGTGCTATTTCGAATTCGGAGAAATATCCAGAGTGTGCCGCAAGTGGATGCGCTGTTCGTGCTGCCCTTGACGGAGAAGTTGGCCTTTTGGGTTGCGCTCAGGGTCGTGTTGTCGGCAGGAGAGTCGATCGTTGTCCTCGTTTTCTCGCAGCTGCTCTCTGTCTCTGGTGCTGACAACCTCCGAAACGTGTGGGCGGCAACGCCGGTGCTCACAAGCGCAATGGAAATTTCTAAAACCATCAACTTGTCTACCGTGCAATTGCGACGGTAGAAGATGATGGTCACCCCGATCGCAAACGCCAATACGCTAACCAGATAAATGATCTGTCTGGGTTGTCCAAGTGGTATCAAGGCCACTGCGGTGATGTCGGCGATGATGCCGACAGGCGCCAGCATTTGAGAAACTCTGCTTCCTGGCGCTGTCGCTGGAGGAGTTGTCGACGTGGGCATGGAGTCTCCCGGCGGTCGAAGCAGTAAACGGCATCGACCCATTGGCAGGTGTCACCGTACAGACGCTAATGACGACGGGAGCCGTCGTCATCCAAGGTGCACCCGAATGCGCCAGTGATCTAAAGCCTGCTTGCTACGATTAGTGCGGGTTGACGCCTTGTCCGCTCCTCAGAGTGGACAAGCGCCACGCATGGAATCACTTCAGAGGCATCGTAATTTCAGGAGCTGGCGCAGGCGCCCGAAGACGCCGCATGACGAGTCGCCGTTTGGTCGCCCCAGTTCGGTACCGGGCATGCCGGGCATCGGCGCGATGCCCGGCGGTACGCAACCGGGCCTGACGCATTTCGGTGCGCCTCGCCTACCATCGTTCGATGGTGAAGATCGACTACGTGGCTCCGGGGCTGTTCACCTCACTCGGCGAGGCCGCCGGTTCCGTGGTCGCCGACGATCCGCTGGAGATCTGCGAGCCCGTCCACGGGCTGTTCCTCCACCCCGACGCGCAGCCGGGGCGGGATCTGCCCGCTGAGCGGCAGGTGGAGAAGGACGTTCGCCCCGCCGCCGAGTTGGCGCGGCTGTTGTTGGCGCTCGACCCGATGCCGTTGACGTCGCCGCGGGCGCCGGACAAGCGGCTCGTGGGGACGTGCAGGCACTTCGCGGTGATGAGCTGCGCGCTGCTGCGGGATCGGGGGATCGCCGCGCGGGTGCGGTGCGGGTTCGGGATGTACTTCGAGGCCGGGCTGGGGTTGGACCACTGGGTGACGGAGTTCTTCGACGGTGGGCGGTGGGTGCGGGTCGACACGGAGGTCTTCGGGCAGGAGCGGCCCGTCGACCCGCGTGATCTGCGGCCCGGTGAGTTCCTGACCGGTGGTGAGGCGTGGAGCGCCTACCGGCGTGGTGAGGTCGACGGCTCGAAGTTCGGGGTGCCCGGCACGGAGAACTGGGGACCGTCGGAGATCCGCGGCAACGCCGTGCGGGACCTGGCCGCGCTCAACAACGTCGAGGTGCTGCCGTGGGACGAGTGGGGGCGGATGGAGGAGGCCTACCAGGGGCGGACGGGTGAGGACTACGACGAGCTGCTGGACGAGCTGGCCGTCGTGTGCGCCGGGGACGACCTGGACGCCGTCGCCGCGCTCTACCTCCACCCCGACCTGCGGGTACCGGACGAGCTGATCGCGGAACCCGACCGCGACCGCGCGCGTTGACGGACTGTCGGCTCGGAGGGAGGGCGTGGGGGCTGTGCCGTTGAGCGCGAAGGTTCGGGAGCGCTGCCGGGCGCTGCTGCCGCCGGGCACCGAGATCCGCTACCTCTTCCCCGCGGTCGCCAGCACGGCGGTCGGGCCGTCGCTCGTCTCGAAGCCGTTCATCTTCGTGGTGACGGACCGGAACATCGTGATGCTGGCGTGCAGCTGGCTGAGCCACGACCGGCCGAAGTCGGTGCACTGGACGTACGAGCGGAGCCTGCGGCTCGGACCGGTGGACACGACGTCGGACCCGGTCTTCACCGTCGACGGCTCGCCGTTCCAGACCTGGGACGAGTACGTGTCGGTGATCGCGGCCGCGGACGCGGAGACGACGAGGGACTCCTTCCCGCCGGACCCGCTGCCCGACCTCTGACGTGCGGTGCACGACGCGGTGATGTGACCCGGAGTTCTTCCGCTCGTTCCCGACCTCGGCGACACTTCGGGAGAGCGGTCGACACCGGTCCCGGAACGTCCGCCCGGTGGTTGCTCCATCGGGGTGGCCTTCGCGCGATCTCCGTCAGAGGGGTCGGGTTCGGTCGTCGCCCTGGCGGAGGAGGCGATGACCATGATCCCGACGATCCTGATGACCCTGCTCTTCCTACCCCTCGCCCTGTGCGCCGCGCGCGTGGGCAGGAGGCACTGGACGAGACGCAGGACCGTGCTGCGGGTGCGGGCCGAACTGGCCTTCTTCCACCACGGTCTGCGGGACACACCGAGCGGTCGGCACCGGCTCACCCGTTCCTGAGCGCGGCGAACACGCGGCCCCACCGCTCGGGGTCGCCGCGGTAGGGCGCGTGGCAGGACGAGCGGGTGGTGACGTCGCCGTAGCGGGCCAGCAGTTCCGCCGCCACCTGCTCGGGCTCGCCGACCACGGCGAACGCGGTCAGCACCTCGTCGTCGACCGCCGCCGTCATGTCGTCCCACCGCTGCCGCCGGGACATCGCGTGCAGCTCCTCGTGCAGGTCGCCCCACCCGTGCAGGTCGAGGACCCGGCGGTAGGCGGGGGTCGAGCCGTAGAAGGCGATCTGCTTCCTGGTGTCGGCGACGGAGGCGGCCAGCTCCTCGGCCGTGCCGCCGGTCGCGACGAACGACGGGCCGCTGATCTCCAGTCCCGCCAACGGTTTTCCGGCTTTGGCGCGCCCGCGTTCGAGCGCCGGGATCGTCACCTCGCGCAGGTACCGCTCGGTGGTGAAGCTGTGGCACAGGAAGCCGTCGGCGACCTCGCCCGCGACCTCGGTCATCAGCTCGCCGACGCCCGCGAGGTACACCTTCGGCGGTCCGTACGGGTTCGGGCCGGGGTCGAAGAAGGGTGTCATCAGGGTGTGGGTGAAGAACTCGCCGCGGAACCTCGGCCGTTCGCCGGTCTCCCAGCTCCGCCAGATCGCCCGCATCGCCAGGACGTACTCGCGCATCCGGGCGGCGGGTTTCGACCACGGCATCGAGAACCGCTTGGTGATGTGCGGTTCGACCTGCGACCCGAGCCCGAGGTTGAAGCGCCCGCCGGACAGCAGTTGCAGGTCGTTCGCCAGCACCGCGGTGCTCATCGGGTTGCGCGCGAACGCGACCGCGATCGACGTGCCCAGCTCGACCCGCGACGTCGTCCCCGCCGCGACGCCCAGTGCGACGAACGGGTCGTGCTGGGCCTCGGCCACCCAGAACCCGTCGTAGCCCGCGGCCTCGGCCTGCCGGGCGGTGTCGCCGATCTCGCGGGGGTCGAACGCGACCTCGACGCTGTCCACCTTCATGGGGTGGTTGTACCAGCGCCTAGCGGTCGCAGGCGATCCCGTCCCCGTCCGGGTCGAGGTGCTTGCCGTAGCCGGGTTGGTTGACGACGATCGGGCCGACGCCCGCCCTCCTGGCCGCCTCGCAGTTCGCGAAGTACACGTCGTCCGAACCGGACGGCTCGCGGTCCTGCGCGTCCGCCTGGCCGACGGTGTCCTTGCCGCCGCACTCACCCCACAGGCCGACCCCGGCCTGCTCGGCCGCGGACTGGGCGGACTTGAGCGCGGTCGTCGAGCCGGGTTCGGCGCGTCCCATGCCGCGGCGCACCGCCTCCACCGCGAAGTCGGACCCGTCCGGCATCAGCACGGTGGCCGACGAGCCGAAGGTCTTGGTGTACTTGACGGTCTTGCCGTTCAACGTCCTGCGGGTGAACTCGGTCGCCGCGCCCGCCCAGCACTCGCCGGGCGGGGCCAGTCCGGCGATCTGCACGGTCTTGCCGTCCGAACTGACGATCGTGCGACCGTCCACGACGTCCGCCACCTGCATCGTCGGCTGCTCGGGCGCGCCCGTCGTCGTCGTGAGCATCGGCGTCGGGCTCGGCGTCGAACTGGGGGTGGTCACCCGGATCGCCGCCGACAGGTCCGTCTTGGACGCACAACCGCCTGCGCAGAGGAGGGCGAGCAGGAACGGGAGAGCTCCACGTCGCCACCGGGCAGGCGCGGGGGGAGTACTGGGCACGCGATCCTCCAAGGGCGCGGCGGTCGCACCTGTGTCCGGGTCATCGCAACGGGACGTGCCGCGTGTTACGCGGGTCACAGGACGTTACCAAGTCGACTCCCCGAAAGGACCAGGCTCGACCCGTCGATCGGGTGAGCCTGGTCCCTGAATCGGTTTACTCGCAAGCGATTCCGGCCCCGCGGTGGTCCGGGTGGGACCCGCGGCCGGGATCGCCCCACCGCAACGGTGTTATGCCCGAGGTCCGGTGTGGAGGGGTCCTCGGTGGACGGCGGTCAGCGGTTCGGGCGCAGGGTCCAGGTGACGGTCATCTCCGCCGTGGTGGCCCCGGCGGCGTTGGTGATCGTGACGTGCACCGGGAACTCGGGCCGCGTGCCGGACGCCAGTTCGGCGACCACCTCGGCGGCCGGGCGGCCGAGGACGGCCTCCGCGCGCAGCACGCCGGTCGCGACCTTCCGGTAGGCGATCTCCGCGCGCGCGACCAGCGGCGTGGCCTTGTCCATGTGCTGCGAGAACGCCGCGAGCACGACGGCTCCGGACGCGGTCTCGCCCGCACCGAACACGACGGCCGCGTGCGGGCCGCCGACGTGGTTGCGGTTCTCCTCGCCGTCGGGCAGTTCGACGAGCACGCGGTCGCCCTCGACCTCGATGAAGTCGATGCCGGTGGTCCCGACCCACGGCACGCCCTGCTTCAGGGCGTCCGCGACGAACGTGTAGTCCTGGCTCATGGCGACGAATGCTACCGGTCGGTAACCCCGTTGCCTACCCGTTGGTAACCGCCTGCTGAGACGCGACTCACCGTTAATTCAGTTGCCCTGCTAGGCCATCCGAGTTCATGCTTGTACTCAGCAACTAGTTGGATGATGCAAGCAACGGAGTGTTCCATGGTGGACCCGGTGAGTGACACGGTGGGTTCGACCGAGGCGAGGCCGGAGCCGGAGCTGGAGCTGGCCGAGAGGGTCGGTACCGCGATGATCCGCCTCAACAAGATGCACGCGTGCGTCGCCGCGCAGATGAACAAGGCCGGTATGGACAAGGCCGCCTTCGTGCTGCTCGCGAACCTCGCGCACATGGGTCCCTCCCGATCCAGCGCGCTGGCCGAGGCGGTCTTCTCCGACCCCTCGACCGTCAGCCGCCAGGTCGCCGGCCTGGTCAAGGACGGGCTTGTGGAACGGCGGGCCGACCCGGAGGACGGACGGGCCAGCGTGCTCGTCGCCACCGAGGCGGGCCACCGGTTGCTGGCCGAACGCCGCAGCATGCGCAACGCCGCCATCGCGCGGATGTTCGGGAGCTGGTCCGAACCGGACTGGCGCACCTTCACCGACTTGTTAGAGCGCTTCGTGGGCGACTACGAGAACGCGCTTCCGGATTTTTTGGCTGAGGGCGGACCGGGGCCGCGCTCAGGAGGGGAGAAGTGATGTCGGAAACGGTTGAGAGAGCGGAGGCTTCGCCGAGGGGCGAGGTGCTGCTCACCCACCGTCAGATCCTGACGATCCTGTCCGGTCTGCTGCTGGGGATGTTCCTCGCGGCGCTCGACCAGACGATCGTCTCGTCCGCGATGAAGACCATCGCCGACGAGCTCCAGGGCCAGACCTTGCAGGCGTGGGCCACCACGGCGTACCTGATCACCGCCACGATCACGACGCCGCTGTACGGCAAGCTCTCGGACATCTACGGCCGCAAGCCGATGTACCTGTCCGCGATCACGCTGTTCCTGATCGGGTCGCTGCTCTCGGGCATCGCGACCTCGATGTACGAGCTGGCCGCGTTCCGCGCGGTGCAGGGCCTCGGCGCGGGCGGCCTGATGTCGCTCGGCATGGCGATCCTGGCGGACATCACGTCGCCGCGGGAGCGCAGCAAGTACTCCGCGTACTTCATGGCCGTGTTCGGCGTGTCGAGCGTCGCCGGCCCGGTCGTCGGCGGCCTGTTCGCGGGCCTGGACACGTTCGCGGGCGTCACGGGCTGGCGCTGGGTGTTCCTGATCAACGTCCCGATCGCGCTGATCGCGCTCGTCGTCGTCGCCAAGGTGCTCAACGTCCCGCACAAGCGGGTCGACCACCGCATCGACTTCTGGGGCGCCGCGCTGCTCAGCGTCGGCCTGGTGCCGCTGCTGATCGTCGCAGAGCAGGGGCGCGAGTGGGGCTGGGCGTCCGGCACCTCGATCGCGATGTACGCGCTCGGCGTGCTCGGCGTCATCGGCTTCGTGTTCAACGAGAAGCGCATGGGCGACGAGGCGCTGCTGCCGCTGAGGCTGTTCCGCAGCGGGACGTTCTCGCTCGGCAACACGATCAACTTCGTGATGGGCATCGGCATGTTCGGCGGCATGGTCTCGCTGCCGCTGTACCTCCAGATCGTCAAGGGCGCCTCGGCGACCGAAGCCGGTCTGATGCTGCTCCCGCTGACGTTCGGCATCATGTCGGCGGCCGGGATCAGCGGTCAGATCACCTCGAAGACGGGGCGCTACAAGGTGTTCCCGATCATCGGGTTCGCGCTGATGGCCGTCGCGCTCTTCGCGTTCAGCACGATCGGCACGGACACGTCGAACGCGTTCACGCTCAGCCTGATGTTCGTGATGGGCGCCGGACTGGGGCTGTGCATGCAGACCCTGCTGCTGGCGATCCAGAACGACGCCGAACCGAGGGACATGGGCGTCGCGACGTCGTCGGCCACGTTCTTCCGCCAGATCGGTGGCACGGTCGGCACCGCCGTCTTCCTGTCGATCCTGTTCAGCAGCGTCGGCGACAAGATCGGCAACGCGCTGACCACGGCGTTCGGCAACCCGGACTTCCAGGCCGCGCTGGCGAGGCCGGAGAACGCGCAGTTCGCCCAGGGGCTCCAGAGCGGCGCCGGTGTCGACCTGAACAACACCGAGTTCCTCAAGACGCTCGACCCGGTGCTGGCGCGTCCGTTCCTGGACGGCTTCTCCGGCGCGATCGACACGGTGTTCCTGGTCGGCGGCATCGTGGTGCTGATCGGCTTCGTGCTCGTGTGGTTCATCAAGGAGACCCCGCTGTCCATGCGCTCCGGCCTGGAGCGCATGAACGACGAGAACGAGGCCAAGGAAGCGGTTCCCCCGCTCCCGATTCACTAGATCGTGTAAGAAAAGGAGCCCCGCACCTCACTGAGGTGCGGGGCTCCTTCTCGTGGTCAAGCCCTAGTGGTCCTCGCCGCGTGCGATGGCGTCCTTGAGGCGCTGGTAGGACCGGATGACCTCGGCCTCGGCCTCGACGCGACCGACCCAGCTGGCGCCCTCGACGCTCTTGCCGGGCTCCAGGTCCTTGTAGACCTCGAAGAAGTGCTGGATCTCCAGCCGGTAGAACTCGTTCAGGTGGTGGATGTCGCGCAGGTGCTCCGACCGCGGGTCGTCGGCGGGCACGCAGAGCAGCTTGTCGTCGCCGCCCTTCTCGTCGGTCATGCGGAACATGCCGATGGCGCGCGACTTGATCAGGCAGCCGGGGAACGTGGGCTCCTGGACGATCACCAGCGCGTCGAGCGGGTCGCCGTCCTCGCCCAGGGTGTTGTCCACGAACCCGTAGTCCGCCGGGTACTGGGTGGCCGTGAACAGGGTGCGGTCCAAGCGGATGCGACCTGTCTTGTGGTCCATCTCGTACTTGTTGCGCACACCCTTGGGGATCTCGATGGTGACGTCGAACTCCACTGCGCGTCCTCTGCTTCGTCTCGCCTCGTCATGCTGAGGTGACGCCGCGTGTGCGACACCCTCTGCCGTTGCGCCACTAGTGTGGACTACGACGACCACCCGACCCGCATCGTGGTGGGTGCCTGCGGGTGTGAGATTGCCCTTATGAAGATCTACGGAGGATCGCGTGCCCGGACCTGGCGACCCCGATCCCGGTGTGCCGGACGAGCTTTCGTGGCCCACCGAGGACGACGACTCGGGTGTGTTCGAGATCGCACCCGAGCAGCCGACGGTGGCTCTCCCCGAGCCGCCGACGGTGCAGGTGCAGCGCCCCAGGCCGGCGGCGGCGCAGCCCCCGCCGACACCGCGGCCCGCCGATCCGCCGACCATGCGCATCCAGGTCCCGCGGCCCCAGCCCACGTTGCCGCAGCTCTCGCCGCCGCAGCGACCGCCCGTGCAGCCCGAGCCGCCCACGCGCCGCGCGATGCCCGAGCGGATCACCCCGCACAACGAACCCGCGCCCGACGCCGAGCCGGACCCGCCCGTGCCGCCCGCCGAACGGGAGACCGCCGAGGCCGGGCCGAACCGCCGCAAGCCCCTGCTGCTCGTCGGCGCGATCGTGCTCGTGGTGGCGCTCGCCGGTGGCGCGGTGTTCGCCTCGGCGAAGCTCGACTGGTTCGGCGGCGAGGTCGCGCTCACCACGGCGCCGCCCGCTCCGCCCGCGAAGGTGTCGCTCTCCGTGAAGGGCGTCGCCGGTGACGCGCCGACGCCGAGCGCGTCCGGCGTCAGCGCCGCGCTGGCCGGGCCCGCCGCGGCCGGGGTGCTCAGCCCGCTGACCGGGGTCGTGATCGACCCGGCGACCGGCACCGCGCTCTGGCAGCAGGGCGACACGACGCCGCTGATCCCGGCGTCCACGATCAAGATCCTGGCGTCCGCCGCGGCGCTGCTGTCGATCGACCACACCGCCCAGCTGTCCACCAAGGTCGTCCAGGGAGACGCGCCCGGCACCGTCGTGGTCGTCGGCGGTGGCGACCCGACGCTGTCCTCGCTACCGGAGGGCACGACCACGGTCTACCCCGGCGCCGCGACCCTCGACGACCTCGCCGCGCAGGTCAAGGCCAACGCGACGGGCCCGATCACGGAGGTCAGGTTCGACCTCGGCCGGTACGCGGGCGAGGGCACCGCACCCGGCTGGGACCCGGCCGACATCGCGGGCGGCTCGATCACGCCGATCGTGCCGTTCATGCTCGACGGCGGCAGGCTGGACCCGAAGAACCCGAACAGCCCCCGCACCGCCGCGCCAGCGCTGGACGCCGCCACCGCGCTGGCGCAGCGGCTCGGCGTGGCGACCGCGACCCCCGGCCCCGCGCCGTCCGGCACCAACCAGAAGGTGCTGGGCGAGGTGAAGTCCGCGCCGGTCGACCAGCTCGTCGAGAACGCCATGCAGATCTCGGACAACATCCTGGCCGAGGCGCTCGCCCGCGAGGTCGCCAAGGTCACCGGCCAGCAGCCCTCGTTCGACGGCGCGGCCAAGGCCGTCGAGGACGTGCTGACGAAGAACCAGTTCGACGTCGGCGGGGCCACGGTCGTGGACGCCAGCGGCATGTCGCCGCAGAACAAGATCCCGGCGAAGCTGCTCGGCCAGATCCTGGAGGTCGCGGCCAAGCCGGACGCGAGCGACCCGCGCACCGCGAAGCTGCGCCCGCTGCTGACCGCGCTGCCGGTCGCGGGCGGCAGCGGCACCCTGGCGAACCGCTACCAGCAGCAGGCCGCGAGCGGGAAGGGCTGGGTGCGGGGCAAGACCGGCACGCTGACCGGCGTGAACTCGCTCGCGGGCGTCGTCGTGGACACCGACGGCAAGCTGCTGGTGTTCGCGTTCATGTCGAACAGCCCCGGCAACACCGACGAGGTGCGCGAGGCGCTGGACGTCCTGGCTGCCACGCTGCGTGGCTGCGGCTGTGCGTAGCCGTATCCCACAGGTAGCGTCGGAAGGGTGAACGCGGCACCGCAAGCCCGTGTGGCACGACCGGGCGACACGACGACGACCACCCCCGTCGACTGGGAGTTGGCCGCGTCGACGGCCGCGCGCCTCGTCCGGCAGGGTCCGATCATCCCGAGGGCCGAGGCGGACGTGGCCGTCCACCGGCTGCGGGAGCTGGCCCCCGAGGCCGAGGTGCACGTCCGCGAGCTGACCGGACTGGGCCACGGCCTCCCGCTGCTGCCCGGCGAGGTCGTGGACCGGCCCGCGTGGGCGCGCGCCGCGGTGCAGGGGCTGGCCGCGCTGACCGACTCCGCGATGCCCCGGCAGAGCGGCGCGTTCGGCGGGGTCATGGCGAGCACGGCCGGGGTGCAGGCGGGGATCGTGCTGTCGTTCCTCAGCTCCCGCGTGCTCGGCCAGTACGACCCGTTCGGCGGGGACGGCGCGGGCAGGCTGCTGCTGGTGGCGCCGAACATCGTCGCCGCCCAGCGGGCGCTCGACGTGCCCGCCGAGGACTTCAGCCTGTGGGTCTGCCTGCACGAGTGCACGCACCGGCTCCAGTTCACCGGCGTGCCGTGGCTGCGCGAGTACTTCGGCGGGCAGGTGTCCGACCTGCTCGCCGCCATGGACGCGCCGTCGGGTTCGATCACCAAGCTGCCCGAGGTGGTGCGCGAGTTCCGCAAGCGCCTGCGCGACACCGACGGTCCGATGGGGCTGATCGACCTCTTCCAGTCGGCCGAGCAGAAGGCCGCCATCGACCGGCTGGTCGCGCTGTCGACGCTCCTCGAAGGCCACGCCGACCACGTGATGGACGCCGTCGGCCCGTCCGTGGTGCCGTCGGTGGCCACGATCCGCGACCGGTTCACCGAGCGCCGCAAGGGCGGTGGCGTGCTGGACCGGGTCCTGCGCACGCTGCTGGGCGTCGAGGCCAAGGTCCGCCAGTACGCGGAGGGCGCCGCGTTCACCGGGCACGTCGTGGACGCGGTGGGCATGGAGCGCTTCAACGTCGTCTGGACCTCGCCGGAGACCCTGCCGACCCGCGCGGAGATCACCGACCCGGCGGAGTGGCTGCGCCGCGTCGCACCGTGAACCGGCCCGACCCCGCCGTCTCCGAGGTGCGGACCGCGGTCCGGAGGTTCCTCGCCGAGCCCGCCGTCGCCGGGCACGTGGAACGCGGCGGGGTCGCCGTCGCGGTGTCGGGCGGCGCCGACTCGCTCGCGCTGGCCGCCGCGACCGCGCACGTCGTCCAGGGCGCGCGGGCGCTCGTCGTGGACCACGGCCTCCAGGCCGGGTCGGCCGAGGTCGCCGACCGGGCCGCGGCGCTGTGCCGGGGGCTGGGGCTGGACGCGGCGGTGCTGCCCGTCGTGGTGGACGGCGGCGGGGGCCCCGAAGCGGCCGCCAGGAGGGCCCGCTACGCCGCGCTGAGACCGTCGCGGGGGCTCGTGCTGCTCGGGCACACCAGGGACGACCAGGCCGAGACCGTGCTGCTCGGCCTGGGCCGCGGTTCGGGACCGCGGTCGATCGCGGGCATGAAGCCGCTCGACGCCCCGTGGGGACGGCCGCTGCTCGGCGTGTCCAGGACGACCACGACCGCCGCGTGCGCCGCGCTCGGGCTGGAGCCGTGGCACGACCCGCACAACACCGACCCGGCGTTCACCAGGGTGCGGCTGCGCACCGAGGTGCTGCCGCTGCTGGAGGACGTGCTCCAGGGCGGCGTCGCGGCCGCCCTCGCCCGCACCGCGGCCCAGCTGCGCGACGACAACGACGCGCTGGACGACCTGGCGGCGGCCTTCGAGGGTGATCCTGCCGACGTCTCGGCCCTGGAGCCGCTGCCGCCCGCGCTGCGCCGCCGCGTCATCCGCCGCTGGCTGCTCGCGTCGGGCACGCCGGAGTTGTCCGATTCGCACGTGAGGGCGGTGGACGCGCTGGTGTCCGGGTGGCGGGGCCAGGGTGGCGTGTGGCTGTCCGGCGGGTTGGTGGCGCGGCGCGCGCATGGCAGGCTCAAGCTAGACCCAAGGCAGTCATGACAGAGGGGACACCGTGTACGACGGCGACATCGCCTCAACGCTGATCACCGAACAGGAGATCAGCGACAAGGTCACCGAACTCGCGAACAAAGTCGCGGCCGACTACCCCGACGACGGTGGATCCGATCTCGTGCTGATCACGGTGCTCAAGGGCGCGGTGATGTTCATGACCGACCTGGCGAGGGCACTACCCGTGCCGGTCCAGTTGGAGTTCATGGCGGTCAGCTCGTACGGCTCCTCGACGTCCTCCTCGGGCGTCGTCCGCATCCTCAAGGACCTCGACCGCGACATCGCGAACCGCGACGTCGTCATCGTCGAGGACATCATCGACTCCGGACTCACGCTCTCGTGGCTGCTGAAGAACCTGGCGTCGCGCAAACCGCGCTCGCTGGAGGTCTGCACGCTGCTGCGCAAGCCCGACGCGGTGAAGGTCGAGGTGCCGGTGAAGTACGTCGGCTTCGACATCCCGAACGAGTTCGTCGTGGGCTACGGCCTCGACTACGCCGAGCGCTACCGCGACCTCCCGTACATCGGGAAGCTCGACCCGAAGGTCTACTCGGTGTAGGAGGTCGCTGCTCCGCGGGCTCCGGCCCGACCTGCCGACGCGTCCTCGCGCGGTGGTCACCGCGGTGGTCGTGCCGTCGTGTGAAAGGGCCTCCCGCACACCGTGCGGGGGGCCCTCTCGTTCGTTCGTCAGCAGTTGGGCCTGCACCTGCGCTGGCTGATGGCGTCCAGCAGCACGCCTTGGATGTCCGCGGGCTGGAGGGCCTGGTAGGCCTTGCCGCCGGTGGCCGCGGAGATCTGGCGCAGGGCGTCCATGTCGGCCTCCTGGCCCAGGCCGACCATGATCATCGGGACGGGCCTCGCCGGGTCGCCCTCGGACTGGAAGGTCTTCACCAGTTCGGCCAGGTCGATGCTGGAGATGTCGTCGTTGCGGCCGTCGGTGATCAGCGTGACCGAGTTGATCTTCGCCGGGTCGTACGTCGACTGCATGAAGCGCCACGCCGCCAGCGCGGTGTCGTTGAGCGCCGTGCCGCCGCCGACGATCGAGGCCAGGCCCTGCGCGCCCGTGACCAGCACGTCACGCCGGGGCTTGCCGCCGAGGGGCTCGCCGAGCGGGCCGATCGGGACCAGCGAGATCCAGTCGTTCGGCGGCTTCTTGTCCGTCGAGAACGCCCACAGGCCGATGTCCGAGGTGTCGGGCATGAGGCTCAACGCGGTCAGCGCCGCCTGGGTGGCGGCCTCGATCCGGGTCTGGCCGTTGCTCATCTTCTCGGCCATCGAGCCGGACACGTCCAGCACCGCGAGCATCCGCGAGTCCAGGGCGATGGCGCCCCACGTGCGCAGCAGCTCGGACACCTGGTCCGTCGTCGGCGCCTTCAGCAGGTTGACCTGGTCGCCGTTGACGCCGTCCTCCTCCGTCGTCCAGCCGTCGGGCGCGCGGCCCTGCGGGTTGCGGAAGCCCGCGTCGGCGAACCGCTTCGCGGCCTCGGGGGAGCGCAGCGCCTTCTCGAAGCCCGCCGCGGCGGCCTCGGTGCCCGAGTGCTCGCCCGCCCGGCTGACCCGCACCAGCGGGAAGTCGAAGCCGAGCGTCCCCTCCTTGGGGTAGGAGGCCACGACCCGGCGTTCACCGGCCGTGCGGTTGTTCGCCATCACGTTCTGCTCGCTGGCCGTGAAGATCGGCGCGTTCTCGGCGCCCTGCGTGACCTTGTTGAACGCGTCGCGCACCGACGGCAGCGCCTCGCGGCCGACGCGCAGCAGCGCGCTGACCAGCTCCGGCTTGGGGGAGCCGTCGGGGTTGCCGAGCAGGCCGCGGACGACGGCCAGCGTGGCGAGGCCCTCGGTGGACTGCGTCGGGTCGCTCAGGGTCACCGGCACGTTCGGGTCGACCACGCGGGACCAGCTGATGGGCGTGACGGGCCAGCCGAGCTTCGACATCGACTGCTCGGAGCCCGCGATCACCATCGGCGAGCTGGCCAGGGAGCTCTTCACGTCCAGGCGCGGCGCGTCCTGGCCGACCTCGCCCGCTTCCTTCTGCGTCTCGGCCGCCCACATCGACGAGTCCGGGATCCACAGGGCGGGCGGGTTGATCTGGGCGGTCGGCAGCTCCGTGGCGACGTCCGCGGCGCCGCGCGACTCGACCTGGACCTGGACGCAGCGGCCGTCCACGATCGGCTGGGTCGACTGGTACTCGGCGGCGGTCTGCCGGACGACCTCCTCGGCCGCGGGCGTGACGGCGACCTTGAGCGGGAGGGCGCCCTGGCAGTCGGGTCCGCTGGTGGCCTTCAACGCGACCACGGTGACGCTGACTGCCGCCACCACGCCGATCAACGCCCCCGCGGGGAGGGCGATCCGGCGGAGCAGGCTGGTGGTGGGCTGGTTGCGCGATGACATACCGTGGGTACCTTCGGTTCAGTATTCACCCGTTGGGGCGATGAGAAAACTCTCCGTGGTCTGAGGGTGGCACGTGTTCTGCTGGCAGGGTGGAGACCCGTAGTTCCCGTCACTCGTGTGGACCGATGCAGGTAGCTACCTGTAAGTAGCGCGGTACCTCTATCGAGTGTTACGGGCTGCGGGTCCCCGAAGTTCACGACCAGTTTCGACCATCCGGGTCCGAAGGCCACAAGATTGGTCCGTTCGGCCCAGTGGATTGCCGCGCAAGATGCCTGAGTATTCCTCATGTTTCCGCGTTCGGTGAACCGGAGGCGGCCGGAATCCGTGTCGGCTGTCACGGCGGGGAACCCGTCACCCGGTTCGTCCGTTGTCCGCTCAGTGCCGTCCGTCCCCCCGTTCCGGCCCGCATCCCCCGTGGATCGGCCGGTGCGGGCCGACGGGCGGTAGGCTGGCCCGACGGGTGTACCCGTCAGTGCCCGTCGACGGGAGAGGTGGGGCCCCCATCACCCGACATGCAAGTCAGGGAGGGTCGAGGCCGCCCGACGGCCGTAAGTGAATGGACCGCAAGCGCCTGCTTCGCAACCCGCTGCTGTGGATCGCGGCGGTGTTGATGTTCTATTTCATCTTCACCATGCTCTTCGACGACACCAGGGGGTATACCCCGGTCAAGACGTCCGAAGCGCTGCAACAAGTGCGTGACGGGAAGGTCAAGGAAGTCACGCTGGAGGACAAGGAGCAGCGCCTCAAGCTGACCTTGAACCCCGGCACGAACTTCGCAGGCCACGACCGGCTGATCACGCAGTTCCCGGCCTCGTCCACGGACGAGATCTTCACGATCCTGGACACGGCGCCGAACAAGCCCGTCCTGGAGACGAAGGTCAGCCAGGAGTCGTTCCTGATGCAGGTGCTGATCTACCTGGTGCCGCTCGGGCTCTTGTTGCTGCTGCTGATGTGGATGATGAACAACGCCCAGGGTGGCGGCAACCGCGTCATGAACTTCGGCAAGTCCAAGGCCAAGCAGTTGTCCAAGGACATGCCCAAGACGACGTTCGGTGACGTCGCCGGAGCCGAAGAGGCCGTCGAGGAACTAGAGGAGATCAAGGACTTCCTCCAGAACCCCGGCCGCTACCAGGCACTCGGCGCGAAGATCCCGAAGGGCGTCCTGCTCTACGGCCCTCCCGGAACCGGCAAGACCCTGCTCGCCCGCGCCGTCGCGGGTGAGGCGGGCGTGCCGTTCTACTCCATCTCGGGCTCGGACTTCGTCGAGATGTTCGTCGGCGTCGGCGCCTCGCGCGTCCGCGACCTCTTCGAGCAGGCCAAGGCCAACGCGCCCTGCATCATCTTCGTGGACGAGATCGACGCCGTCGGCAGGCACCGCGGCGCGGGCATGGGCGGCGGCCACGACGAGCGCGAGCAGACCCTCAACCAGCTGCTGGTGGAGATGGACGGCTTCGACTCGCGCGGCGGGATCATCCTGATCGCGGCGACGAACCGGCCGGACATCCTCGACCCCGCGCTGCTGCGCCCCGGTCGCTTCGACCGGCAGATCCCGGTGTCCGCACCGGACCTGAAGGGCCGCAAGCAGATCCTTCGCGTGCACGCCAAGGGCAAGCCGTTGACGGAGGACGCCGACCTCGACGGCCTCGCCAAGCGGACCGTCGGGTTCTCCGGCGCCGACCTGGCCAACGTCATCAACGAGGCCGCCCTGCTGACCGCGCGCAAGAACGGCACGGTCATCAGCAGCATCGAGCTGGAGGAGTCGGTCGACCGCGTGATCGGCGGTCCGGCCCGCAAGAGCCGGATCATCTCCGAGAAGGAGAAGAAGATCACGGCCTACCACGAGGGCGGGCACGCGCTCGCCGCGTGGGCCATGCCGGACCTGGAGCCGGTGTACAAGCTGACGATCCTGCCGCGCGGCCGCACTGGCGGGCACGCGCTCGTCGTCCCCGAGGACGACAAGCAGCTCATGACCCGCTCGGAGATGATCGCGCGCCTGGTGTTCGCGCTGGGCGGACGCTCGGCGGAGGAGCTGGTGTTCCACGAGCCCACCACGGGTGCCTCGTCGGACATCGAGCAGGCCACCAAGATCGCGAAGGCGATGGTGACCGAGTACGGCATGAGCGCCCGGCTGGGCGCGGTCAAGTACGGCAAGGACGAGGGCGACCCGTTCCTCGGCCGGTCGATGGGCCACGCGCCGGACTACTCGCTCGAGGTCGCGCACGAGATCGACGAGGAGGTGCGCAAGCTCATCGAGGCCGCGCACACCGAGGCGTGGGACGTGCTCAACACCTACCGCGACATCCTCGACAGCCTCGTGATCGAGCTGCTGGAGAAGGAGACGCTGCAGCGCAAGGACCTGGAGCGGATCTTCGCGGGCGTCGAGAAGCGGCCGAGGATCACGGCGTTCAACGAGTTCGGTGGCCGCACGCCGTCCGACAAGCCGCCGATCAAGACCCCCGGTGAGCTGGCGAAGGAACGTGGCGAGCCGTGGCCGCCGGTGCAGGAGGAAGCGCCGACGCCAGTGCGCACGGCCCCTGGCGGCGGCGAGCTACCCGGTGTTCCGCCGCACACGAGCCCGGAGCCCTCGGGCGGCAACGGCGCGGTCCCGAACGGTCTGCCGCCGCGGCCGGGTGGCTACGGCCAGCCGTACCC
>NZ_DBNGPQ010000139.1:0-34304 GCF_057122925.1 Umezawaea sp.
CGGCTCGTGCCGCGTCGGCTCGTGGACGACCCGGCGCGCGAGACGCGCGGACCGGAGATCCGCTCGGCGGCCGGACCGCCGAGCGGCACGGTCCTGGCGCGGCTGGAGAGCAGGTGGGAGGACGTCGATCCCGCCGAGAGGGGCAGGCCGAAACGGCGGTACCACCGGCTGGGCGGTGCTCGACGGCATCGTGCGCGGTGACCGGCGGACGCGGAACACCGCGCGGGTCCTCCGCCGGCTGCTCCCGCCCTGCGGGCTCCTCCGCGGCTGTTCCCCGCTCTGCGGTTCCTTCTCCGGCTGTTCCCCGCTCTGCGGTTCCTCCTCCGGCTGTTCCCCGCCCTGCTGCTGGTGACCGCCATGATCGTCGCCGTCGCCGCGGTGTCGCCCACCGGAACCGCGGTGCTCGCCGCGGTCGCGGGCGGCGCCGGGGCGGCCCGCCGGAAGTGGGGTGGGCGCGGCTGACCCGCGCCCACCACGTCCGTCACCCCAGCCCGGTCATCCGCAGCGCCGCGTCCAACCGGTGCTGCGCCCGCGCGCGGGCGCGCTCCGCGCCCGCGCGACGCACCCGGTCCAGCTCGGTCGCGTCGTCCAGCAGCGCCAACGTCCGCTCCCGGACCCCGCGCAGCTCCTCGACGACGGCCTCCGACGCCTCCTCCTTCAGCTCCGCGTAGCTCCCCAGCCCGTCCGCGATCTCCTCGGGGGCCTTCCCGGTGCAGGCCGCGATGACCTCCAGCAGGTTCGCCACCCCCGGCTGCTCGTCGGGGGAGTAGCGCACCTGGTTGAGGTTGTCCGTGACGGCCCGCTTGATCTTGCGCCGGATGAGGTCCGGCGGGTCGAGCACGAACACCGTCCCGGCCGCGTCGGAGGCCGTCTTGGCCATCTTCCGCGAGGGGTCGGCGAGGTCGCGCACGCGTGCCGCGGTCGGCGGGACGGTCCCGCGCGGCATCACGAACACCTCGCCGTACGTGCCGTTGAACCGCTTGGCCAACGCCCGCGCCAGCTCCACGTGCTGGGCCTGGTCGTCGCCGACGGGCACCTCGTGCGCGCCCTGGAGCAGGATGTCGGCCGCCATGAGCACCGGGTAGGTGAGCAGGCTCAACCGGACGGAGTCCCGGCCCGCGGACTTCTCCTTGAACTGGATCATCCGCGCGGCCTCGCCGTAGGTGCAGGTGCACTCCAGGATCCAGGTCAGCGCGCCCAGTTCGCGGACGAGGTCCGACTGCACCGACACCGAGTGCGGGTCGACCCCGGCCGCGATGAGGAGCGCGAGCTGCTCGCGGGTCAGCGATCGGAGTTTCGACGGGTTGTGCGAGGTCGTCATGGCGTGCAGGTCGCTGATGAAGTACACGTCCTGCTCGGTGCCCTCGGCGGCCCAGCGGCGGATGGCGCCGAGGTAGTTGCCCAGCTGGACGTGGCCGGACGGCGTGATGGCGGAAAGCCTGATCATGGTGGGTCCCTTCGACAGGTGTGCCACCCGTCGGCGCGGGACCCCAGACATGACGAAGGCCGCCCGAGCGGGCGGCCTGTGGTCGTCTCGACGCAGGTTCTAGGGCCGCCTGAAGGCGGGCCACCAGAACGTGTGAAGACTGCGCATGGCCGCGAGCTTATCGTGTTCGGGCCTTGTCTGGCGGGTCTACATTTCTTCTATGTACATCGTCGTGCTGGAGTTCACCCGACCCCTGGACGTCGTCGACCTGGCGCTGCCGGACCACGTCGCGTGGTCCACGAGGCAGTACGAGGCCGGGCACTTCCTCGTCTCGGGGCGGCAGATCCCACCGGACGGGGTCGTGATCCTCGCGAAGGCCATGACGCGCGGGAGGCTGGACGCCATCATGGCGACCTGCCCGTACGTGGTGCAGCGGCTGGCCCGCTACGAGGTGACCGAGTTCCGGGCCACGCGGACGGCGCCGGAGCTGACGAGGCTCAACGAGGCCATCCCGGCCTGACCGCCGCCGCGCTCGACCATCCGGCCGCCAGGGGACCGGACGGGCGGATCACGCCGCCTTCTTCTCCTTCTTGCGCTCCTTCTTGAGCGCCTTCTTCTTGGCCTTGTCACGGGCCTTCAGCAGCGCCACGACCGGGCACTTCTTGCACCGGGGCGTCGACCGGCAGCACTTCTTCTTCACCTTGCCCACGTGCGGTGAGCTCCTCCCATGGGGTTCATTCCCAGACTAGGTGAGGCTGACCTCACCCCCGGCGATGTGTGGTATTGGCAACGAAGCCGGTACTCTTGTGAAGGCTGCGCGCGATCTCCGTCCTGGCGCTGGCCCCCTTCCTCGACTTCCAGCTCTAGGAGTTCCGCGTGCCCACGGCCACCGCGTCGATCAACGAATCGCCCGCTCAGGTGCGTGCTGACCTGCGCAACGTCGCGATCGTCGCGCACGTTGACCACGGCAAGACCACCCTCGTCGACGCCATGCTCCGGCAGTCCGGAGCGTTCTCGGCTCGCGCCGAACTCGTCGACCGAGTCATGGACTCCGGTGACCTCGAACGCGAGAAGGGCATCACCATCCTCGCGAAGAACACCGCCGTTCGCCGCGAGACGCCCGACGGCCCGGTGACGATCAACGTCGTCGACACCCCCGGCCACGCCGACTTCGGCGGTGAGGTCGAGCGCGGCCTCTCCATGGTCGACGGCGTCGTGCTGCTCATCGACGCCAGCGAGGGCCCGCTCCCGCAGACCCGCTTCGTGCTGCGCAAGACCCTGGCCGCGGGCCTGCCCGTGATCCTGGTCGTCAACAAGGTCGACCGCCCCGACGCCCGCATCAGCGAGGTCGTCGACGAGGCCCACGACCTGCTGCTCGAACTGGCCGCCGAGGTCGGCGCCGACGACTCCGTGCTCGACCTCCCGGTCGTGTACGCGTCGGCCCGCGCCGGTCGCGCCAGCATGACCCAGCCCGCCGACGGCGGCCTCCCGGACGAGGAGAACCTCGACACCCTGTTCGAGGTGCTGCTCAACCACATCCCGGCCCCGCGAGGCGACGTCAACGCCCCGCTCCAGGCGCTGGTCACGAACCTCGACGCGTCGTCGTTCCTCGGCCGCATCGCGCTGTGCCGCATCCACTCGGGCAGCATGCGCAAGGGCGACTGGGTCGCCTGGTGCCGCGAGGACGGCACGACCCAGCGCGTCCGCATCACCGAGCTGCTGATCACCGAGGCCCTCGACCGCGTCCCGACCGAGGAGGCCCACGCGGGCGACCTGGTCGCCATCGCGGGCATCCCGGACATCACGATCGGCGACACGCTCGCCGACGCCGACAACCCGGTGCCGCTCGAGCGCATCACCGTCGACCTCCCGGCCATCTCGATGACCATCGGCGTCAACACCTCGCCGCTGGCCGGTCGCGGCGGCGGCACCAAGCTCACCGCGCGCGTGCTCAAGGCCCGCCTCGACTCGGAGCTGGTCGGCAACGTCTCGATCCGCGTCCTCCCGACCGAGCGCCCCGACACCTGGGAGGTGCAGGGCCGTGGCGAGCTGGCGCTGGCCATCCTGGTCGAGCAGATCCGCCGCGAGGGCTTCGAGCTGACCGTCGGCAAGCCGCAGGTGGTCACCCGCACCGTCGACGGCAAGCTGCACGAGCCCTTCGAGCGCGTCACCATCGACGCCCCCGAGGAGCACCTCGGCGCCGTCACCCAGCTCCTCGCGAACCGCAAGGGCCGCATGGAGAACATGTCCGGCCACGGCAGCGGTCGCGTGAAGCTCGACTACGTGATCCCGTCCCGCGGCCTCATCGGCTTCCGCACGGAGTTCCTCACGGAGACCCGCGGCACCGGCATCGCCAACGCCGTCTCCGAGGGCTACGGCCCGTGGGCGGGCGAGATCCGCACCCGCCACAACGGCTCCCTGGTCGCCGACCGCTCGGGCATGATCACCGCCTACGCGATGATCCAGCTCGCCGACCGCGGCACCTTCTTCGTCGAGCCGGGCGCTGACGCCTACGAGGGCATGGTCGTGGGCGAGAACCCGCGCGCCGAGGACCTCGACATCAACGTGTGCCGTGAGAAGAAGCTCACCAACATGCGCCAGTCCTCCGCGGACGTGATGGAAACCCTGGCCCGCCCCCGCAAGCTCTCGCTGGAAGAGGCCCTGGAGTTCTGCGCCTCGGACGAGTGCGTGGAAGTGGCCCCCGACGTGGTCCGCGTCCGCAAGCTGATCCTCGACGCCAACTCCCGAGGCCGCGAGCGCTCCCGCAACAAGCTCCGCGGCTAACAGGACATCAGCGAAGAAGAAGGGGCCGCCTCTCGGCAGAGGCGGCCCCTTCTCGCATGAAGGGGCGAGGATCAACCGGCACGACCACAGCCCAAGACCTCAAAAAAGGCGACCAGCACCCCGGTGGATCGGCAGGTGGTCACCACACCGCCCGCCCTCCAGCCCGATCGCGGGGGCGGATCCAGGGGCCCCGCGTCACATCGGCCGGTCCCAGGTCGGCGGACCGGCCCAGGACAACCCGACCAACCCCCCGCGCGTCCCCCGCACATGAACCCAAGGCCCCCACGTCAACGGTCAACCCCGTCTGGCAGGCTGCGGGACATGACTCGGTCTGGGGGGACTAGAAAAGCAGCAGCAGCGTTGACCGCGGCCCTGACCCTCACAGCCTGCACCAACTCGGGCCCGGTCCCCCTGGTCCCCTCCACCCCCGGCATGTCCGTGGTCCCCGAGGAAACCCTCAACGAGGTCGTCGTGGGCGTGGACGACGTCAAGGGCAGCTACAACCCGCACACCACCGCGGGCCAGTCCACGATCACCACGGCCCTCACGAGCCTCCTGCTCCCCTCCGTCTTCCGCACCGCCCCGGACGGCACCCCCCAGCTCGACACCACGCTGATGGTCTCGGCCGAGGTGACGGCGACCGACCCGTACACCGTCAGCTACACGGTCCGCCAGGACGCCTCGTGGACCGACACCGCGCCGATCGCCGCCGAGGACTTCGTCTACCTCTGGCAGCGCATGCGCGGCGAGCCCGGTGTCGTGGACCCGGCGGGCTACCGGCTGATCTCCAACATCGCCTCGCGCGACGGCGGCAAGACCGTCGAGGTCACGTTCGCCAAGCCCTACCCCGGCTGGCGCTCCCTGTTCGGCAACCTGCTGCCCGCCCACCTGCTCAAGGACCAGCCGGGTGGCTGGGCGACCGCGCTGGCGGACAGCTTCCCGGCCACGGGCGGGCCCTTCCAGGTCAAGACGCTCGACCAGCCGCGCGGCGAGATCGTCCTGGAGCGCAGCGACCGCTACTGGGAGCAGGCGACCGCGCTGGACCGGGTGGTGCTCCGCCGGGCGAGCCACGAGGGCATCGTGGCCGCGCTGCGCGACCGGGACGACCAGGTGGCGCTGATCCGCGCCGACGCCATCGCGCTGAACACGGTCGCCGACCTGGCGAGGACGACGCCGCTCGTGAGCAAGCCCGTGCCGAGGCCGGAGGTGGTCCAGGTCCTGCTGCGCCCGGCGTCCGCGCAGCTCGCCGACCCCAAGGTCCGCCAGGCGGTGATGGCCGCGCTCGACCGGGACGCGCTGATCGCGGTCGGGTCGGGCAACGGGCCGTCGGCCCAGCTGCGGGCCGACTCGCAGGTGGTCCCCCCGAGCAAGCCCGGCTACGTGCCGACGATCCCGCCGGGCACCGGGCTGGACCTGGCGACCTCCGCCCGCCTGCTCGGCGAGGCCGGGTACGTCCGGCCCGACGGGGGCGTGTGGTCGCGGGACGGGAAGCCTTTGGACCTGGTCATCGCGGCGTCGGAAGGGGCGGAGCCCTACGGCGCCGTCGCCACCCAGGTCCAGCGCCAGCTCGCGGTGGCCGGGATCCAGGCCAAGGTGATCTCCCCGCCCGCGAACGAGCTGTTCGGACAGGAACTCATCGGGTCGCCGAGTGGTGAACCGGGCACCGCGGTCGACCTCACCGTGATCCCGCGGGTGGACACGGGTGATCCGGCCGCCACGCTGGCCTCGTCGTTCGGCTGCCGACCCTCCGCGGCGGCCGGGTCGACACCCGTTCCAGCGAACCCCTCGGGCTTCTGCGACCAAACGCTCCAGCCCGTGATCGACGACGCGCTGAGCGGTCGAACGCTGCTCGCCGACGCCCTGACCAAGATCGAACCGGTGCTCTGGCAGCAAGCGATTGCGCTCCCGTTGTTCCAGGTGGCGGACTTCCTGGTAGTCCTTCCGGAGGCGCAGGGAGCGGACATCGGAGCACCCTTCGCGGGGCCGCTCAGCGGAGCGGCCACGTGGCGGCGCGAGGGCGGCTGACGATCGACTTCGCGACTGCCCCTTCCTCGATCGACAACGGGATGTTAATTTTGACAGTATTCCCTCCGTCCGGTTAACGGACGCTCCCGCCCGGTAACCGTGAAGTTGCTTGCTGCTACCAGCGTGTCACCCTTTGGTCACGATCGACCCCTGGGCAGTGACCGTGCTGCTCAACCGTTCTTATCGTGCTGCAACGGTGTGTCGGTTCGGGGCGCGTTAGGCACATCACGGTTATGGGTGGACGACGGCTCAAACGGCCGCTCCAACCCGGTGCTAGGAGGGCACGTGTCGATGAGGAAATCAAAGGCTGTCTCGGCGCTCGCGCTGCTGACGAGCTCCGCACTCGTCCTGGGTGCGTGCGGCTCGGGCGGTTCGGGCGGCACCGGCGATGCCGGGCAGCAGGATTCCAACCCTGGTGATGTCGGTGGCGCCGACCAGGTCTACAAGCGCCCGAAGGTGAACGACATCGGCGAGATCGCCGTTGCCGTGGAAGAGGGCTTCCACAACTACAACAACAACATCGGCGCGACGAACAACTTCTCCAGCACCATCGCGCTGTCGTCGGTCCAGCCCTCCCCGTTCATCTCCGAGCTCGTCGACGGCAAGCTCGTGATCAAGGTCGACGGCGACCTGATGGAGTCGATCGAGGTCACCTCGAACTCCCCGCAGACCATCGTGTGGAAGGTCCGCAAGGAAGCGGTCTGGTCGAACGGCAAGCCGATCGACTGCAAGGACTTCCACCTGAAGTGGCTCGCCGGCGCCAGCAAGGCGACGGTGAAGGGTGAGGACGGCTCCGAGGCCAGCATCTTCGACTCCAGCCCGACCGGCTACGAGGACATCGAGAAGCTCGAGTGCTCGGACAACAACAAGACCATCACCACCACGTTCTTCCAGGGCAAGAACTACGCGGACTACCGCGGCATCTTCTCCTCCCCCGGTAGCGACGGCCTCCTCCCCGCGCACATCCTCGAGGAGAAGACCGGCGTCGCGGACATCACCAAGGTCCTCCCGACCCAGAACGACGAGACCGTCAAGAAGGTCGCCGACTTCTACACCAAGGGCTGGCTCGCCTTCGACGCCTCCGTCGCCCTCTCCGGTGGTCCCTACACGATCACCTCGTCGGACCTGAAGGACCAGACGGTCCTGGAGCGCAACCCGAAGTGGTGGGGCGAGAAGGGTTCCGCCTCCAAGATCGTCCTGAAGACCAACACCGACTCCCAGTCCGCGGCCCAGCAGCTGCAGAACAAGGAAGTCCAGGTCATCGCTCCGCAGGCCGACCCGGCCGTCGCGCAGCAGCTCCGCGGCGACAGCGCGTTCAACGTCTTCGCCGCCGGTGGCCAGACCTTCGAGCACGTCGACTTCAACATGGCGCGCCCGCTGTTCAAGGACAACCCGGAACTGCGCCTGGCCATCGCCCAGTGCTTCGACCGCCAGTCGCTGGTCGACAAGCTGGTCAAGGACGTCGACCCGAACGCCAAGCCGCTGAACAGCCTCACCTTCATGCCCAACGAGGTCGGCTACGAGGAGCACTTCGGCGACATCGGCAAGGGCGAGGTCGACACGGCCAAGAAGACCCTGGAGACCGCGGGCTGGAAGCAGGGCGCTGACGGCATCTACACCAAGGGCGAGTTCCGCGCGTCCTTCAAGCTCGGCCACAAGGTCGTGCAGCGTCGTGCCGACACCGTCCGCATCCTCCAGGACAAGTGCAAGCAGGCCGGCATCGAGATCGTGGACGACCAGGACGTCGACTTCAACGACAAGCGACTCCCGGCAGGCGAGTTCGACGCGGCCCTGTTCGCGTGGGTCGGCCAGCCCCTGAAGGCCGGCGCGTACGGCAACTACGCCAGCAAGGACAAGGGCGGCTCCGGCAACTACAACAACTACTCCTCCCCGGCCGTGGACGAGAAGTGGAAGACCGCCAACGGTGAGCTGGACTACCAGAAGCGCACGACGCTGATGAACGAGGTCGACAAGCAGATGCGCGACGACCTCCACAGCATCCCGCTCTTCCAGCTGCCCGACTTCGCGGCTTCGAGCGCCGACATCGGCCCGATCGGTTACGTGGGCGTCGGCGGCGGTGTCACCTGGAACATCTTCGCGTGGCAGAAGAAGTAGTCACCGAGTTGTTCTGAATCAACCAAACCGGGCCGGGGGGCTGGTGCCACGAGCACCAGCCCCCCGGACGGTGTCACCGTCCGGTAGGCTCCCGCGCCCGCGGGTGCCTAGGGAGAACCTCTCATGCTGCGATACATAATCCGGCGGTTGATGATTTCCATCCCGCTGTTGATCCTGGCGTCCTTCCTCTGCTTCGGGCTCACCACGGCCATGGGCGACCCCCTGGGTGAGTGGAAGTTGCAGAAGCCGCGCACCCCCGCTGAGATCACCGCGGCGTACGAGCGGACCGGCTACAACAAGCCCTTCCTCGAACGCTACGGCGACTGGGCGGGCAACTTCGTCACCGGCGACTGGGGCGAGTCCGTCGTCCCCGGCAACGCGGGCCGCGACGTGAAGGAGGACATCGGCAAGGCCTTCGTCGTGACCTTCCGGCTCGTGATCGTCGCCGAGATCATCGCCCTGCTGCTCGGCATGGCCGTCGGCGTCATCGGCGCGGTCAGACAGTATTCGCTCTTCGACTACACGGCCACCGGAATATCGTTCGCGATGTTCTCGATGCCCCTGTTCTGCGTCGCCCTCATCCTCAAGACCGGCGGCATCTCGCTCAACAACTGGCTCGAATCCATCGGCGCGGACAGATGGATCGTCACGGCCGGACCACCGGGCGACGGCTTCAAGGGTGGCTTCGGGGAGCAGTTCTTCCAGTACACCGGCGCGTACATCCTGCCGACCATCTCGCTGGTCGCCATCCAGTTCGCGCTCTACAGCCGGTTCCAGCGCGCGTCCATGTTGGACACCCTGAACGCGGACTACGTCCGCACCGCGCAGGCCAAGGGCATCTCCCAGGCGCGGTCGGTGTTCCGCCACGCCTTCCGCAACGCGCTGATCCCCATCGTCACCGTGTCGTCGCTGAACTTCGGCGCGACGATCGGCGGTGCCGTGATCACCGAGACGGTGTTCGGGTGGTCGGGCATGGGCAAGTTCCTGGTGGACGCCATCACCAAGCTCGAACCGTTCCAGGTGCTGGGCTTCATGATGGTGACAGCCGTGTTCATCATCGTCTTCAACCTGATCGCGGACATCCTTTACGCGTTCATGGACCCGAGGATCCGCCTTGACTGACCTGACTACGCCCGCGGTGCCACCCGCGGCTCCCACCACCGCCGACAAGAGCCAGTTCGACTCGTCGTCGGCGCGCAAGCAGTGGCAGGTCATCGCACGCCGGTTCCTCCGGCACCGCGCCGCGGTCGTCGGTGTGGTGATCTTCGTCCTGCTGGTGCTGTTCTCCTTCCTGGGCAGCGCCTTCTGGCAGTACTCCTACACCGACCTCGGGTTCCCCCGGTACCAGGACCCGACGGCGGACCACCCCTTCGGCACGGACCGGCTGGGCGCCGACATGGTGGCCCAGACGATCCGCGGCACCCAGTTCTCGCTCCAGATCGCGCTGGTCGTGGCGTTCCTGTCCACGCTCATCGGCGTGGTCCTCGGCGCGCTGGCGGGCTACAAGGGCGGCTGGGTCGACACGGCCATCAGCCGGTTCATCGACCTGCTGCTGGTGATCCCGTCGTTCATCATCGCGGCGGTGCTGGTGCGCAACAGCTTCGTGGCCTCGGCCACGGGCAGCAACGGCGGCAGCAACTGGCTCGTCGTGGCCCTCTACCTCGGCCTGATCGGCTGGCTCTCCATCGCCCGCGTCATCCGCGGCATGGTGCTGTCGCTGCGCGAGAAGGAGTTCGTGGAGGCCGCCCGCGCGCTGGGCGCGTCGACGCCGCGGATCATCTTCCGGCACATCCTGCCCAACACGGTGGACGTCATCATCGTGAACGCGACGCTCGCGGTGGCCCAGGCCGTGCTGCTGGAGGCCGCGCTGTCGTTCATCGGCCTCGGCGTGCACAGCCCGGACACCTCGCTCGGGCTGATGATCTCGCTGAACAAGAACGAGTTGAACCTGCACCCGTGGCTGTTCCTGATCCCCTTCGTGTTCATCGTGCTGATCTCGCTGTCGGTGAACTTCATCGGTGACGGGCTCCGGGACGCTTTCGACCCGAGGCAGAAGAGGGTGAAGGCATGAGCGAGCTCGATGTGATGGACGCGCCCGAGTCCTCCGGCCGGTCCTCCTCGAACGAGAAGCTGCTGACGGTCAGGGACCTGTCGGTCGACTTCCCGACCGACGACGGCGTCGTGCACGCGGTGCGGAACGTGTCGTTCACGCTCGCTCCCGGCGAGGTGCTGGGCGTCGTGGGCGAGTCGGGTTCCGGCAAGTCGGTGTCGTCCATGGCGATCATGGGTCTGCTGCCCAAGACGGCCGTCGTCGAGGGGTCCATCAAGTTCAAGGACCACGAGCTCGTCGGCCGGGACTACAAGCAGATGATGCCGGTGCGCGGCAACAACATCTCGATGATCTTCCAGGACCCGATGACGTCGCTGAACCCGGTCTACACCGTGGGTTGGCAGCTCGCCGAGGCCTACCGCGCGCACCACGATGTGTCGAAGAAGGCCGCGTGGGCCAAGGCCGTCGACTCCCTGGAGCTCGTCGGCATCCCGCAGCCCGACCGGCGCGCCTCGCAGTACCCGCACGAGTTCTCCGGCGGCATGCGGCAGCGCGTGATGATCGCGATGGCGATCATCAACGACCCCGACGTGATCGTGGCCGACGAGCCCACGACCGCGCTGGACGTCACCGTGCAGGCGCAGATCCTGGACACGCTGCTGCGGATCAGGGACGAGACGAACGCGGGCATCATCGTGATCACCCACGACCTCGGCGTCGTGGCGGGCATGGTGGACCGCGTGCAGGTCATGTACGGCGGCACGGTCGTCGAGCAGGGCGGCGTGGACGAGGTCTTCGAAGCCCAGCGGATGCCCTACACCGTCGGCCTGCTGGGGTCGATCCCGAACCCGAGCCTGCTCGGCAAGCGGCTCACGCCCATCAAGGGCGCGCCGCCCTCGCTGATGAACCTGCCGCCCGGCTGCGCGTTTTCCCCGCGCTGCCCGCTGGCGGTCGACGAATGCCGCGAGGTGGAGCCGGAACTGCTGGAGACCGATCGCGCCGGGCACTTCTCCCGCTGCCACCGGTCCGCGCACCTGGCCACCCTCGTGGACCCGCAGAAGCTGTTCGCGACGGACGAGATCGGCGTGGTCGAGAACCCCGCCTCGCTCCTCGTCGCCGACCCGGACATGCCCATCGTCGAGGACGTCGACGTGGTGGAAGCCCGGATGCAGGAAGAAGAGGAGAACCCGACGTCATGACGACCCCGACCGACGGGCCCAGCGTCCTGACCGCGGTGAAACCCTCCTCCGCGGCCAAGAACGCGGGCAAGACGCCCCTGCTCGAGGTCAACGACCTGGTCAAGTCGTTCCCGGTCCGCGGCGGCGGGATCATCCCGCGCACCGTGGGCCAGGTCCAGGCCGTGTCCGGCATCTCGTTCGACCTGTACCCCGGCGAGACGCTGGGGCTGGTCGGCGAGTCCGGCTGCGGCAAGTCCACGTCGGGCCGCGCGATCCTCCAGCTGCACAAGCCGACCTCCGGGTCGGTGAAGTTCGAGGGCAAGGAGCTGACCAAGCTCCGCGGCAAGGCGCTCCAGGGCGTCCGCAGGGACATGCAGATCGTGTTCCAGGACCCCTACGCGTCGCTGAACCCGCGCTGGCAGATCAACAACATCATCTCGGAGCCGTTCAAGATCCACGGCGCCGACGGGGCGGACATCCAGCACCGGGTCAACGAGCTGATGGAGCTCGTCGGCCTGAACCCGGAGCACCGCAACCGCTACGCCCACGAGTTCTCGGGCGGACAGCGGCAGCGCATCGGCATCGCACGGGCGCTCGCGCTCAACCCGAAGCTGGTCGTGCTGGACGAGCCGGTGTCCGCGCTGGACGTGTCCGTGCAGGCCGGTGTGGTCAACCTCCTGGAGGAGCTCCAGGAACGGCTGGGCCTGGCCTACCTGTTCGTCGCGCACGACCTGTCGGTGGTCCGGCACATCTCGGACCGCGTCGCGGTGATGTACCTCGGCAAGATCATCGAACTCGGTGACCGCGAGGACATCTACGCGCGGCCGATGCACCCCTACACGCAGGCGCTGCTGTCCGCGGTGCCGGTGCCCGACCCCAAGCTGGAGCGCAGGCGCCAGCGGATCGTGCTCACCGGCGACGTGCCCAGCCCGGTCAACCCCCCGTCGGGCTGCCGGTTCCGCACGCGCTGCTGGAAGGCGCAGGACATCTGCGCCGTCGAGGAGCCGAAGCTGGAGCGCCGCGGGGCGGGCGACGGCACGCTGTCCGCGTGCCACTTCGCCGAGGAGCGCTCGCTCCTGGGCTGATCGACCGCTCCACCCCGGGTTCCGCCAGGGCCACCACGGCAGCGCTATGGTGGCCCTGACGGCATTCCGGGGTGGTGCCGTCCTGTGACCGTGCGCAAGTGCCTCTACTCTGATCCGGTGACGCTCACCTCCCCACCGCGGTTGTTGCTGGTACACGCGCACCCGGATGACGAAAGCCTGTGGACGGGCGGCACGATCGCGAGATACGCGGCGACCGGCGCCCACGTCACCGTCGTCACGTGCACCCTCGGCGAGGAGGGCGAGATCATCCCGGCCGGGCTGCGCGAACTCGCCGCCGACGCCGCCGACCAGCTCGGCGGGTACCGGGTCGCCGAACTCCGCTCCGCCTGCGCCGCCCTGGGCGTCACCGACCACCGGTTCCTGGGCGGCATCGGCCGCTGGCGCGACTCCGGCATGGTGGGCGTGCCGTCCAACGAGCACCCGAGGGCGTTCGTCCGGGGTTCGCTCGACGAGCAGGTCTCGGCGCTGGTCGACGTGCTCCGCCAGGTGAAGCCGCACGTCGTCGTCACCTACGACGCGTTCGGCGGCTACGGCCACCCCGACCACATCCGCGCGCACGAGATCACCATGGCCGCCACCGCCGCCGTCCCGGACGTCGCCCGCGTCTTCTACGCCGTCACCTCCCGCGACGCCACGGAGCAGGGCGCCGCCGCGCTCGCGGACCTGGCCGACCTCCCGTTCCGCCTGCCGGAGCCGGGCGAACTGCCCGTCACCGACGACGCGATCATCACCACCACCGTCGACGTCTCCCAGCACCTGTCTGCGAAGCTGCGCGCGCTGCGGGCGCACTCGACGCAGGTGAGCGTGTGGCAGGACGGCGCGGGAGGGGCCAGCTACGCGCTGTCCAACGGCATCGCCCAGCCGGTCGTGCGGGGCGAGTTCTACGTGCTGGCCAGGGGTTCCGGCGAGGGCGCCGAGGCAGACCTGTTCGGTGGACTGGGGTGACGGGTGAGCGGTGACCGCAAGCCGGGGCGGTGGGTGCTGCCCATGCTCTGGGTCGAATCCCTGGTGCTGGCGGTGCTGGAGCTGTTCTACCTCCCGCTCCGGTTCGACGGCACCCTGCTGCCCCAGGTGGGCGCGGACTGGCCGTTCCCGGTGGCGGTGGTGGTGGCGATCGTCACGACACCGCTGCTGGTGCTGTGGGCCTCGGACCTCCAGCGCGGCCTGCTGGTGTCCAGCTCGCCGCTGCTGGTGTGGCTCACGACCCTCGTGGTGCTGGGCCTGTTCGGCCCCGGCGGCGACGTGATGCTCCCCAACGACTGGCGCAGCCTGGCCCTGCTGGCGGGCGGCGCGCTGCCCGGCGCCGTAGCCGTGGGCGCGTCGATGGGCCGCAACCACGTGCCGAAGGGAGCCAGGACCCGGTAGCCCCGCTAGGCGGGCACCCAGTAGCGGTACCGGTGGTGCTCCACGCACCCCAGCGACTCGTACAGCTCCCAGGCGGCCGTGTTGTGCGCGGCCACCTGGAGCGCGCACCGCACCGCGCCCCTCTCCGCGCCCCACGCGGCCAACCCCACCAGCAGACCCCGAGCCAGCCCCCGCCGCCGGTGGGACGGCCGCACCGCGAGCCGGGCGATGTGCAGCAGGTCGCCGACGACGGCGCCGCGCACGGCCGCGACGACCTCGCCGTCCCGCTCGACGACCCCGAACCCGGTGCCGGTCCCGGAGGCCAGCACGTGCCGCTGGGCGTCGGTCGGCGTCCCCGAGGCCACCAGCTCCCACCATCCGGGAACGGGTACGTCGGAAACCGAAACCCCGGCCACCTCCGCACCCCGGAAACCGGCGAGCGAACCGACCAGCACCCCCGACTCGGCACCGCCCGGATGGCCCTCGTCGACCACCCATCCGGCGGATCGGACGGCATCTTCGTGCCGTGAATCACTCACGACGTGAGCGGTCGGCCCGATGCCGTTGGCCTTGGCGAAGACGACCGCCCGGTGCAGCGCCTCCGGCACGGGAACGCCGGGGTCGCCGCTGGTCAGCGTGCTGTTGGCCCGGCCAGTGAAGCCGCCCGCCGCGCGCAGCCTCCAGTCGCCGAGCCGTTCCTCGACCTGTGCGGGCCACGCGTCGGCACACCGCAGTTCGACCTCGAAGACCGGATCCACCCCACCATCCTCCCCGGTGCGGGAAACTGGTTTTCGCGGAGCCGAGCGCGGGCTCGCTAAGGCAAGCCTCACCACGAGTTGGCCGAGTTCGCCGCGTAGTCTGCGGCTTGCGCGGTGTACCAGGAAGAGCAGGAGAACCGCAGTGACCTATGTGATCGCCCAGCCGTGCGTGGACTTGCTCGACAAGGCATGCATCGAGGAATGCCCCGTCGACTGCATCTACGAAGGCGACCGGATGCTCTACATCCACCCGGACGAGTGCGTTGACTGCGGCGCCTGCGAGCCGGTGTGCCCGGTGGAGGCCATCTACTACGAGGACGACGTCCCCGACGAGTGGAAGGACTACACCAAGGCGAACGTGGACTTCTTCGACGCGCTCGGCTCGCCCGGTGGCGCCTCCAAGGTCGGCAAGACCAGCGCCGACCCGGACTGGATCAAGGCTCTCCCCCCGCAGGCCTCCGCCGAGTGACGAGGACGCGCAGGGGTCCGGTGCTGCCGGACTTCCCCTGGGATTCGCTGGCCGATCACGCCGCCGCGGCGCGCACCCACCCCGGTGGCGTGGTCGACCTCTCCATCGGTACCCCGGTCGACCCGGTGCCGCCGCTGATCCAGACCGCGCTCAGTTCCGTGGCGGACCAGCCGGGATACCCGACCACCCACGGCACCCCCGAGCTGCGTTCGGCGGCCGTGGGCTCGCTGGCGCGCCGCTACGGCCTGGTGGGGCTCGACCCCGCCGCCGTGCTGCCCACGATCGGCTCGAAGGAGCTGGTCGGCTGGCTGCCGACGCTGCTGGGTCTCGGCGCGGGCGACGTGGTGGCCATCCCGGAGCTGGCGTACCCGACGTACGAGGTCGGCGCGCTGCTGGCCGGTGCCTCGGTGGTGCGCCTCGCCGACGGCGAGGCGCCCCCCGCGGGCACGTCGCTGGTGTGGCTGAACTCGCCGTCGAACCCGACCGGCCGGGTGCTGTCCGCGCCGGCGATGGCCGCCGCGGTCGAGGCCGCCCGCGCCGTCGGTGCGGTGGTGGCCTCCGACGAGTGCTACCTGGCCCTGTCGTGGGACGCCACCCCGGTGTCCGTGCTCGACCCCGCGGTGTCCGGCGGTTCGCTGGACGGGCTGCTGGCCGTGCACTCGCTGTCGAAGTCGTCCAGCCTCGCCGGGTACCGGGCCGGGTTCGTCGCAGGCGATCCCGCGCTGGTGGCCGAGCTGCTGGAACTGCGCAAGCACGCCGGGATGATCATGCCGAGGCCGGTGCAGGCGGCGATGACGGCGGCCCTCTCCGACGACGAGCACGTGACCGCCCAGCGCGACCGCTACGCCGCCCGCCGAGCCGTGCTGCTGCCCGCGCTGCGCGCCGCCGGGTTCACCGTCGACCACTCCGAAGCCGGGCTGTACCTGTGGTCCACCCGCGGCGAGAACTCGTGGGACACCGTCGCCTGGCTCGCCGAACGCGGCATCCTGGCCGCTCCCGGCACGTTCTACGGGCCGGGCGGGGACCGGCACGTGCGGATCGCGCTGACCGCGCCGGACGAGCGGATCGCCGCGGCCGTCGACCGCCTGGCGTGACCGTCGGGAGGGCCGAGAACGGCCCTCCCGCTCCGCCCTAACGCTCGCGGCCGCGTCGCCGATGGGTTGTTGTGCCCTCGACCACCCCGCTGAACGCCCTCGAACGATCCCTCGTCGAGTCCGTCGAACGCGGTGAGGCGTTCGACCTGTCCGACGGCCCTGCCGACGAGACCGCCATGCGTTCCTGGGGCGAGACCAGGACGATCCGCTCGCACGTCATCCGCGACGTCCTGCTGGGCCGCCTCGCCCCGGAGCCGGACCCGCACGGCATCGACCTCCGCGGTGCCCGGATCGACGGCAGGCTCGACCTCATGAACGTGACCAGCCGGGTCGCGATCCGCCTCACGGAGTGCCTGCTCGACCGGGGTGTCGAGGCGCGGTACGCCGACCTCGGCCCGCTGCGGATGACCGACTGCCTGATCGAGCACCCCACCCACCTCGCGTTCATCGCCAGGCAGCTCCGCACACCGATCCTCGTCCTCAGGGGCACGACGATCATCGGACACGGCGAGCGCGCGCTGTTCCTCCGCGAGGCCCGGATCGGTGGCGAGCTCAACCTCAACGGTGCGACGCTGAGGAGCCACAGCGGTTCGGCCCTCGACGGTTCGACCATGCGGGTCGACGGCCCGGTGGACATGCGCGAGGGGTTCACCGCGACGGCTCACGGCCCCCACGCGGCGATCAACCTCCAAGGAGCCCGGATCGGGGGCGGGATCGACTGCGGCGGAGCGGTCCTGCACAACAGCGGGGGCCCCGCGCTGCACGCCGATTCGCTGGAGGCCGAGGGACCTCTCCTCCTGCGCGACGGGTTCACCGCCACCGGCAGCGGCCCCCGTGGTGCGGTCGGGTTGATGGGCGCTGAGCTGACCACCCTGGAGTGCACGGGCACGGTGCGCAACGATTCGGGCCCGGCCCTGTTCGCCGAGAGCGTCGTCGTCGACGGGCAGGTCCTCCTCCGGGACGGTTTCACCGCTCGCGGGAGCGGTGAGACCGGGGCCGTCGTCCTGCGGCACGCGCGGATCGGAGGTGGGCTGGAGTTCTCGCGGGCCACCGTGCGCAACGGATCGGGTCCGGCGCTCGGCGCGGGCCACCTGAGGCTGGGCGGTGCGCTGGCCCTCGACGTGGACGTGGACTTCGTCGGCGCGGGCGGCCAGGGCACCGTCGCCCTCACCTCGGCCAGGATCGACGGGGAGGTGGTGTTCGACATCGTGGAGCTGACCAACGGCAGCGGTCCCGCCGTGCGGATGTCGCAGGCCCGGCTCGGTCGTTCGCTCACCTTCACCAACTGCTTCTGGGCGGTGGGCGCCGGCTCCGACGCCACCGTCGACCTCTCGGACGTCACCGTCGGCGGAGCCTTCCGCGTCACCCCGCGGCACATCGGGAACAGCGGCGCTCCGGGACCTCGGCTGGCCGTGAACGGCCTCACCCACACCGGCGTGCCCCAGGGGGTCACCACGGCCGAGTGGCTGGAGGTGCTGCGCACCGGGACGCCGGAGTACGCGGCCCAGCCCTACCAGCACCTGGCCGCCGCCGAACGCGCCGCCGGGCACGACAGCAGCGCACGGCGGGTCCTCATGGCCCAGCGCCGGGACCAGATCGACCGGCACGCCCTGACCGGCGCGCTCGAACGCGGGTGGGCGAGGCTGACCGGCCTGACGCTCGGGTACGGCTACCAACCGTGGCGCGCGCTGCTCGGCCTGTTCCTCGTCCTGCTGGTCGCCGGAGCGGCGGCCGGGTACCTGGGCGGCTGGGGCGGACTGGCGAAGGTCCGGAGCCAGGCGGCGGCACCGGTGGAGGGCTGCGCGCTGATCGACCGGATCGGCTTCGGGTTGGACGCGGGCGCACCGCTCATCACCGGCGGGGCGAGGGCGAGGTGCGAGCCGACCGGCACCGGGTGGGGAACGGTCCTCACCGTGGCGAGCTGGGTGCTGAAGGCGCTGGCGTGGGCGTTCGCCACGCTGTTCGTCGCCGGGTTCACCGGAGCGGTGCGCAGGACGTGACGCGGTCGTCCCGGTCGGGACGACCGCGTCCGCCGGTCAGTCGTTCGCGTGCAGCGCCGCGTTCAGCTCGACGCCGTTGCCCTTGCGGGGCAGCACCTTCACCGCGCCGGACACCGAGTCGCGGATGAACAGCAGCCCGGAGACGCCCGACAGCTGCCCGGCCTTCACGACCTCGCCGTCGGCCGTGGACACCTTGGTGCCCGCGGTGATGTAGAGGCCTGCCTCGACCACGCAGTCGTCGCCGAGCGAGATGCCGATGCCGCCGTTGGCGCCGATCAGGCAGCGCTCGCCGATGGAGATGACCTCCTTGCCGCCACCGGACAGCGTGCCCATGATCGACGCGCCGCCGCCGACGTCGGAGCCGTCGCCCACGACGACACCGGCCGAGATGCGGCCCTCGACCATGGACGCGCCGAGCGTGCCCGCGTTGAAGTTCACGAAACCCTCGTGCATCACGGTCGTGCCGGACGCGAGGTGCGCGCCGAGCCGGACGCGGTCCGCGTCGGCGATCCGCACGCCGCTCGGGACGACGTAGTCGACGAGCCGGGGGAACTTGTCGACGCCGTGGACCGTGACGGCGCCGCGGGACCGCAGGCGGAGGCGGGTCTGCTCGAAGCCCTCCACCGCGCACGGGCCGAAGTTGGTCCACACGACGTTGTTCAGCAGACCGAACTGGCCGTCCAGGCTGAGGCCGTGCGGCCGCACGAGCCGCGTCGACAGCAGGTGCAGGCGGAGGTAGACGTCGTAGGTGTCGGTGGGCGCGTCGGCCAGCGAGGCGATGGAGACCTGGACGCCGATGACCTCGACACCCCGCTCCTGGTCCTCGCCGAGCAGGTGGGCGGCCTCCTCGCCGAGGGCGCCCGCGACGTCGACGGACGACAGGAGCTGCGTGCCGACCGACGGCGGGTCCCCGAGCTTCGGCGCCGGGAACCAGGTGTCCAGGACGGTGCCCTCGGGCGTGACGGTTGCCAGTCCGACGCCGTACGCGCCGGTCGTGTTTGCGGTGCTCACGGCTGCCAACGGTAACGTGCTCGCCGTGGCCGACACCCTGCACCTCTCCGCCGACCCCGTTGACCTGACCGCGTGGCTGGTCGACATCCCCAGCGTGTCGGGCGAGGAGGCCGAGCTGGCCGACCTCGTCGAACGCTCGCTGCGAGCACAGGCCCCGCACCTGGAGGTGGTGCGGACGGGCAACTCGGTGCTGGCGCGCACGAACCTCGGGCTGCCGGGCCGGGTGGTGCTCGCCGGGCACCTGGACACCGTGCCGATCAACGACAACCTGCCCAGCAGGCGCGAGGGCGACGTCCTGCACGGGTGCGGCACCGTCGACATGAAGGGCGGCGACGCGGTGATGCTGAACCTCGCCGCCACCGCCGTGGAACCCCGCTACGACCTGACGTTCGTGTTCTACGACTGCGAGGAGGTCGAGGCCAGCCGCAACGCCCTCGGGCGCATCGAGCGCGAGATGCCCGAGTGGCTGGTGGGCGACCTCGCGATCGTGTGCGAGCCGTCCAACGGCGTGGTCGAGGCCGGGTGCCAGGGGACGATGCGGATCGAGGTCCGCACGACCGGCGCCCGCGCGCACACCGCCCGCGGCTGGATGGGCGTCAACGCGATCCACGCGGTCGGGGAGGCGTTGCGGCGGCTGGAGTCCTACGAGTCCCGCGTCGTCGACATCGACGGCTGCACGTACCGCGAGGGGCTCCAGGCGGTGAAGATCGCCGGTGGCGTCGCGGGCAACGTCGTGCCGGACTCGTGCGTGCTGACGGTGAACCACCGGTTCGCCCCCGACCGCTCGCCCGCCGACGCGGAGGCGCACCTGCGCGAGGTGTTCGACGGTTTCGACGTCGTCGTCACGGACGTCGCGGCGGGCGCACTGCCCGGTCTGTCCTCGCCCGTCGCCCAGGAGCTGGTCGCGGCCACCGGGGGAACGCCCGTGGCGAAGCTCGGGTGGACGGACGTGGCGCGGTTCGCGGCCCTCGGGCTGCCCGCGGTGAACTTCGGGCCCGGCGACCCGACGCTGGCCCACACGCAGCAGGAGAACGTGCCGGTCGGGCAGATCACCGGGTGCGTCGACGTGCTCCGCCGGTTCCTCACCTGAGTAGGTCACCCGGTGGTGTTCCTGACCTAGAATCCCGCCGATGACTGACAACAACGGTGTCGACGAGCACCCCAAGGAGCGGCAGCGCGGTCCCGTGACGCTGCGCCGTTCCCAGCGCGTCGAGCTGACCACCACCGACCAGCGGCTGCTCGACTCGCGCGGGCCGTCGGACTGGGTGCACACCGACCCGTGGCGGGTGCTGCGCATCCAGGCGGAGTTCGTCGAGGGCTTCGGCGCGCTCGCCGAGGTGCCCAGCGCCGTGACGGTGTTCGGGTCCGCGCGCACGCCGCGCGACCACCCCGAGTACGAGATCGGCCGCGAACTGGGCGGCGCGCTGGCGACCGCCGGGTTCGCGGCGATCACCGGTGGCGGCCCCGGCGTGATGGAGGCGGTCAACCGCGGGTGCTCCGAGGCGGGCGGGTTCTCCGTCGGGCTCGGCATCGAGCTGCCGTTCGAGCAGGGGCTCAACCCGTGGGTCGACCTCGGGGTCAACTTCCGGTACTTCTTCGTCCGCAAGACGATGTTCATCAAGTACTCGCAGGCGTTCATCTGCCTGCCGGGCGGGTTCGGCACGCTGGACGAGCTGTTCGAGGCGCTGACCCTGGTGCAGACCAAGAAGGTCACCAAGTTTCCGGTCGTCCTCTTCGGACGGTCCTACTGGCAGGGCCTGTACGACTGGATCCAGAACTCGGTGCTGCCCAGCGGGAAGGTCGGCGACAAGGACCTGGCGCTGCTGCACCTCACCGACGACATCGACGACGCCGTGCGGGTCGTGCAGGAGGCCCACAAGGCCTGGGACGAGGCGCACTGATGCCGACCAGGGTCACCGTCTACTGCGGATCGCGGCGCGACGTGCCCGCGAGCTACCTGGAGCTGGCGGCCGAGGTTGGCACCTCCATCGCGGCTCGCGGCTGGTCGCTCACCTGGGGCGGCAGCAGCGTGTCGATGATGGGCGAGGTCGCCCGCGCCGCTCGTGGGGGCGGGGCCCGGACGCTGGGCGTCATCCCGAAGGGGCTCGTCGGGACGGAGCTGGCCGACGACCACGCGGACGAGCTGGTCGTGGTCGACACCATGCGCGAGCGCAAGGCCCTGATGGAGGCGCACGGGGACGCGTTCCTCGCCCTGCCCGGCGGGATCGGGACGTGCGAGGAGCTTTTCGAGATGTGGACATCACGGGTGCTGTCCATGCACACCAAACCGGTCGTGGTGCTGGACGTCGACGACCACTACCGGGGTCTGTTCGACTGGGTCCGCGAGTTGAGCGGTCGCGGGTTCGTGTCGCGGGCCGCGATGGACTCGTTGACGATCACCGGAGACGTGGCGACGGCGTTGGACGCCTGCGCGAACTGAGGAGATTCATACCGATGGGCAAGTGGGCGTCCTACGTCGTGCGGCGCGGGGATGACGAAGAACTGGACGACGGCTACAGGTTGGACGCCGTCGAGGGCTGGCAGTGGTGGGAGTTCCCGGTCCTGGACGAGGAGCCGCTGGTGCAGCTCGTCGGGACCGGCGCGGCGATCTCGGCGACCGTGGCCGACAGCGACATGTGCGTGGTGACCGGCTGGGACGGCGGTCAGGAGCAGTGGGAGTGGGTGTTCGGGGAGGTCGCCTACGCGGAAGCGGCGGCGGCCGAGGGGCTGCCCGCGCCCGATCCGGAGGAGCTGGCCGAGACGCTGCCCGAGAGGGCCGCGGCGTTGGCCGTCGCGGTGGTGGAGTGGGCGAAGGCGGCCGGGCTGTCGGCTGACGTGACGTCGGTGACGGCCGTGCTGGAGACGGACCACGACATCGCCGAGGACGGGTTGCAGGCCGTGCTCGGGGCCGTGGGGATCGTGGACAACTGAGGGTTCTCGGTGGGTGCCGGTCGTCGGGGACCGGCACCATGGGTGGATGAGACTCCGTTGCGCGGTGCTGGACGACTACCAGGGTGTCGCCGCCGGGCTCGCCGACTGGTCGTCGGTCGAGCTGACCGTGCACCGGGAGCACTTCTCCTCCCGTGACGCGTTGGTGTCGGCGTTGCGGGACGTCGAGGTCGTGGTGGTCATGCGCGAGCGGACGCCGTTCGACGCCGACCTCTTCTCGCGGTTGCCCTCGCTGCGGTTGCTGGTGACCAGCGGGATGCGGAACGCGTCGATCGACCTGGGGGCCGCCGCGGCGGCCGGGGTGGTCGTGTGCGGGACCGGCAGTACGTCCGGGCCGCCGGTGGAGTTGACGTGGGCGTTGATCCTGGGGCTGGCTCGGCACGTCGTGGTGGAGAACTCGGCGTTCCGGGCGGACGGGCCGTGGCAGAGCACGGTGGGTACCGGGTTGGCCGGGAAGACGTTGGGGTTGCTGGGGTTCGGGAAGATCGGTGTGCAGGTCGGTCGGGTCGCACGGGCGTTCGGGATGTCCGTGGCGGCGTGGAGCGCGAACCTGACCGCGGAGCGGACCGCCGCCGAGGGGGTGCGGTTGGCAGGCTCGTTGGAGGAGTTGGCCGGTCGCAGTGATGTGTTGTCCGTGCACCTGGTTCTCAGTGAGCGCACTCGGGGTGTGGTGGACGCTTCGGTGTTGGGGTTGTTGAAGCCTTCCGCGTTCTTCGTGAACACCTCTCGGGCCGGCCTTGTGGATCAGGCGGCTTTGGTCGAGGCCCTGGTGGGTGGGCGGATCGCCGGGGCCGGGTTGGACGTGTTCGAGGAGGAGCCGTTGCCCGCGGGACACGTGTTGCGGCGGTTGCCCAACGTGCTGGCCACTCCTCATATCGGGTATGTGACTGATGGGAACTACTCGGTTTATTTTCGTGAGGCTGTCGAGGATATTCTTGCTTTTGCGGCTGGGTCGCCTGTTCGGGTTATTTCCGGGTGAGGTGGGTTGTCGGTTCGGAGGGGAGCGGGTGGCTGCGAGTCCCATCGGATCGGATGGCTGCTGGTTCCAGCGGGGCGGCCGATGTGACTCGGGGACCCCTCGATTTGCCCTTGATCGGGCTTGCGGGCAGAGGCGGCGGCCTGCCCGATCTG
The DNA here is from genome assembly GCF_057122925.1 of Umezawaea sp. NCBI lineage: Bacteria > Bacillati > Actinomycetota > Actinomycetes > Pseudonocardiales > Pseudonocardiaceae > Umezawaea > Umezawaea sp. Next base: position 23,441 of record NZ_DBNGPQ010000139.1, read on the forward strand.
CTGGTGCAGGGCACATCCCCCGAGTAAGATCGGCCTCGGTTTCGGGAGGCGTGGTTTTGCTTTGCGTTTTGGTGGGTTAGTTGATTTTTGCTGTTGTGAGGTTGCGGGATTTTGCCAGGTGGTTCGCTTCCTCTGTTGTTGCTTTTTGCGGTGGTGGGGTCGTGAAGGGGTTCAGGGTTATCGTTAGGGTTTTTCCTGTTGCCTTTGCTTGCCAGGTTCCTGTTATTTCTCCGTCTACCATGATGGCGCCGCGTCTGCCCAGGATTCTCCAGACTTCCTTCTGGTGCTCCTTGTCCGGTACCAGTAGGTTGCGGTCTCTTGCCTGTAGGTAGGGGTCTAGTGGTGGTAGCAGCCTGGTCAGGTTTGGCTCTGGTGGGTTTAGCAGTGCTTGTAGCTGGGGTTTTGGGATCCAGGTTTGTTTACCTTCTGTCGTGATTTCCACTAGGTCTTGTGGCCAGATGTTTTTTATTTCCGTGGTTGTGGTGCCGAAGTAGCTCGCCACCTCTGCTGGGGTTGCCGGGCCGTGTAGGCGCAGGTAGGCCAGCAGCAGGTCGGTGAAGTTCTTCGTCTCCCGCGGGACCTCTGGTCTGTCCGGCATCGGGGTGAAGGTGACTGCCTTCTGCTTCGTGTCGAAGATCAGGCCTGCTGGTAGGACCGCCAGGCGGAAGATCGGGTCTTGTACGTGGGTGGTGTCGCAGCCCCTGCACCACGCTGTCAGGTCCTGTGGGACCAGCGGGGTGATCAGGCGGCTTGCTTCGCCCTTCGACATCGGGGCGGTGACCACCTGGCGCAGGGCGTTGGCCACCGCGGTGAGGGCTTCTCGCCCTCTGGTCACGCCGCGTGGGCGGGACATCCTGGTTGTCGCGTCGTCGTCGCTCAGCGGCCACAGCTTCGCCGCCAGGGTCGGCACGTCCGCTGGGCGGTGCAGGTGCGGGGCGCCTCTCGTCGACCACGTCGTCGTGTACTTCGCGAGGTCCGGTGCGGTGGGCAGGCGGGCCGCCAGCGCTGCCACCGCTGAGCGTTCCGAATCCTGCACGCCCAGGTCGAAGACGTCCAGGGTGTCCGTTTCGCGGGAGAACTGGTGTGCTGCCACGCGGTAGGCGAGGACCTGGTCGCGGGTTGCCCGGTGTGGCGTGGTGGTCATGTTGCGGATCCAAGCACCGATCCCTGCCACCTGCTGTCAGGATGGTGTTCGTGGAGATCACCAAGCAGCTCAGGGTCGCCGCTTACGCGCTGTGCGTCCGGGACGGGCAGATCCTGCTCTCCCGGTGGGTCGGGCCCAGCGGGAAGCGGTGGACGCTGCCCGGTGGGGGCATCGACCACGGCGAGGACCCGTACGAGGCGGTGATCCGCGAGGTCGACGAGGAGACCGGGTACTCGATCGAGGTGCAGCGGCTGCTCGGTGTGCACACGGTCCGCAGGCTGTTCGACCGGCCAGGGGGCGAGGTCGACTTCCACGGGCTGCGGATCATCTACGAGGCCCGTGTGGTCGGCGGCCAGCTGCGGTACGAGGTCGGTGGGTCGTCGGACCGGGCCGAGTGGTTCGACCTGGACGCGGTGGCCGGGCTGCACCACTCCGACCAGGTGGACGTGGCGTTGGAGCTGGCTCGGACGAGCCCGCCGGACGGCAGGGGCTCGGTGGCCCTGCCGTCCGACGAGAGGCTCATCCGCGAGGGACCCGGAGCCAGGACGGGTCCGCCGCCGGGGAGCTGAACGTGACGGTGGAGCCGAGCGTGCTCTCGCTGAGGTAGCGCGGGTCGACGGTGTCGACGACCAGCACCAGCCGGTGGCCCGCCGCGACGTCCCACACCACCGGTTCCAGTTCGAGGTCGACGGTCCTCGCCACGCCGGGTGCCGCGTTGCGCAGGGTGATCGGCTTGTGCGTGACGAGCGAGCCGACGCCGAGCGAGCCGATGTCGTACAGGTAGGCGTACAGCGTCGTGGTCGGAGCGCTCGGGGTGACCGTGGCGTGCAGCTTCGGCGCCCCGCTGACGGTGGTGGTCCGCGAGTACGCCGGACCCCACCAGACGGCGGCGGCGTTGCGGTCCACCAGCGGCATCGACACCCCGGTGGGGATGGTGAAGAAACCCTGGAGCAGGCCGCTGAGCAGGATCGTCCCGCTGTCGGCGACGGTCGGCCAGCCCGCGGCGATGCGGTTCTGCCAGCCCGTGGCGGCCGTGGTCGCCAGCGAGCCGGTGCCCCAGGACGGGCCGGTCAGGTACAGGGTGTCCTGCGCGGCCGTCGCCGCCGACCAACTGGGGAACGAGCGCCAGCCACCCCCGTTGTTCGGCTTCAGGTTGACCGGGTTCTCGCGGTCGACGCCGTTGTCCACGCCGCGCACGTGCTTGTCGAACCAGCGGTCGACCGACGACCAGATCTCGTTCGGCAGGCCCGCCGCGCCGAACAGCTCGGCGGTCGCGTGGTCGCCCGGCGAGAGCATCAGCCGCTTCGGGCCGGTGAGCTTCGCGAACAGGTCGGTGACCTGACCCGGTGCGAAGATGCCGTCGTTCCAGGCGTTCCCGATCATCACGGCGGCGCCGTTGGCGTTGATCGCGGCGATCTTGTTCGCCGCCGACCGCGACTCGGAGATCGGCACGACCTCGTTGAACCGGCCGTTGCGGTAAGCGGTCTCCGCCTGCCGCAGCACCGGGCCCGGACGCCCGACGAGGTTGCCCGCGGCCAGCAGGAGTTCGACGGCCTGGCTGTTCACGGTCTCGTTCGGGTAGAGCGAGCGGGCCAGGTCGGTCCACGTGCTGAGGGCCGCGACGGCCTTGATCCGCCGGTCGACGGCCGCGGCCAGCAGGGCCTGCCCGGCGCCGTAGGAGATGCCCGCGACGCCGACCCTGCCCGCGTCGCCCCTGGCGTTGCCGACCGCCCAGTCGATCACCTTGCTCACGTCCGCGACGGTGTCCGGACCGGCGACGTCGATCTCGCCGCCGGAGTCGTAGAAGCCGCGGCTGGTGTAGCTGACCACGACGTACCCGGACTCGTAGGCGAACTTCGCGGCGGCGCCCACGTACTCGATGTTGTTGACGCCCCAGCTCGACGGCAGCACCAGCAGGGGGAACGGGCCGCTGCCGCGGCCGGTCGGCTCGATCACGAAGGCGCGGATGGGCGTGCCGCCCGCGCCGGGGATGGTCCGGTACGCGGTGCTGAACCCGGCGGCCTGCGCGACAGGGGTGAGCAGGCCCAGGGCGAGCAGCGTCGTCAAGAACAGGACGAGTGATCGGCGCACGAGATCCTCCCGTTGGTCCGTGACCTGGATCACGTGTGAGTTACTGGTGAGTAAACAGTTCCTACTGAGAAGTAGCAATACCTGTGATCCAGTTCACTTTTAACCGGCGCGTGGCACCATCGGCCCTTGTGAAGCGAGTGCGATTCGGTACACGCGGGACCCCGGACGACCGCGCGCTGGTGATGGCGATCGTCAACCGGACCAGGGATTCCTTCTACGACGGCGGTGCGACCTTCGCCGACGACGCCGCGCTGGCCGCCGTGGACCGGGCGGTGGCGGAGGGCGCGGACCTCGTCGACATCGGCGGCGTCCGCGCGGGGTCGAAGGGCGAGGTCGTCGACGCGGCGGAGGAGACCCGCCGCGTCGTCCCGTTCGTCGCACGGGTCCGGTCCCGCTACCCGGACCTGGTGATCAGCGTCGACACCTGGCGCCACGAGGTGGGTCGCGAGGTGTGCCGCGCGGGTGCCGACCTGCTCAACGACACGTGGGCGGGCGCCGACCCGAAGCTCGCCGAGGTCGCCGCCGAGTTCGGCGTCGGCATCGTCTGCTCCCACACCGGCGGGCTCACCCCGCGCACCGACCCCCACCGTCCCCGCTACACCGACGTCGTCGCCTCCGTCGTGGCGGAACTGGTGGAGCGGGCCGAACGCGTGGTGGCGCTGGGCGTCCCGCGCGAGGGCGTGCTGATCGACCCGACGCACGACTTCGGCAAGAACACCTGGCACGGGCTGGAGCTGCTGCGCCGCTTGGACGAACTGGTCGGCACGGGGTGGCCGGTGCTGATGGCGCTGTCCAACAAGGACTTCATCGGCGAGACGCTCGGCGCGGACGTCGGGGACCGGGTCGACGGAACCCTGGCCGCGACCGCCGTGGCGGCGTGGACCGGGGCGCGGGTGTTCCGCGCGCACGAGGTCCGGCAGACGCGGCGGACCGTGGAGATGGTCGCGTCGATCGCCGGAACGCGAACGCCCACGCGGGTGCTGCGGGCGCTCGCGTAGCGCCGGGCGGGGACCGGTGCTCGCGCGGAGCCGCCGAGCGGAATCGCGGTCGAGGCAGGTCTTCCTGCGCCGCCGGTGTTCGGCGAGCGGGGGAGGAAGTGGAACGGGGTGGTGGCGAACCGCGCCCGCGCCAGGTCGAGGGGGTCCACGGGTGAGGACGCTGTGCGTAGCCACTCTGCTCGACGTCGGGGATCACCCCGATGTGATCCCTCGGTCGGATCCGTAGACTCGCTACTCATGAAGTCCGACGCGCTGCGCGGCCACCTGGACGCACTGCTGCTGGCCACGCTGGACGGCGGCAGCCTGCACGGCTACGCGATCATCGAGGCGCTCCAGCGGCGCAGCGGGGGTGCCCTCGACCTGCCGACCGGCACCGTCTACCCGGCGCTGCGCAGGCTGGAGCGCGCCGGGCACGTCACCAGCGAGTGGAGCACGGTCGCGGGCCGCAAGCGCCGCACCTACCGGCTCACCGGAGCGGGTGAACGGGCGCTGTCGGACGAGCGCGCCGCGTGGCGCGAGTTCACCACGGCCATCGACGGCGTCCTCGGAGGTGGGCCGTGGCCGGAGCGGGCGTGATCGAGGAGTACGTCGGCGACCTGGACCTGCGGCTGCGCGGGCCCGCCCACGTCAAGGCCGACCTGCTCGCCGAGGCCCGCGACAGCCTCGACGACGCGGCCGACTCCTACCGCGACCGGGGCCTGTCCGCCGAGGCTGCCGAGCGCCGCGCGGTCGAGGAGTTCGGCCCGCTCACCGTCGTCGCCCCCGGCTACCAGGCGGAACTGGCCGTCGCGCACGCCGCCACGACGCTGCGGACGGTGGCCCTGCTGATCCCGCTGACCTCCGTGCTGTGGGAGCTGAACCAGAGGTTCTGGATCGGGCCGTGGGCGGGCTTCGACGGTCCGCCCCCGCCCGACTGGTACCTGTTCGCCGCCCGCGCCAACGGCCACCTCCCGTGGGTCATCAGCTCCTGCGCCGTGCTCTCGCTGCTGGTCGGACGGCTGCTGTCCCGGTACGGCGTCAGCGGGACGACCCTCGGCAGGCTCGCGGGAGGGGTCGCCGCGACCTGCGCGGTGCTCGCGGTGTCGTGCAACCTCGCGATCGTCACGGGCACCGCCGCCCTGGACGCGGAACGGCTGCTGATGCCCGCGCCGGTGCTGGGAGCGGCGGCCGTGTTCTACGTCGTCCTCATCAGGGTCGGGGTGCTGGCGAAGCGCTGTCTGGCGTTGTCCGCAGTCTGATCCGCCGCGATGTGCCACGATCGTCGTCGTGACCACCGCGCTCATCTACCTCGTCGTCATGGTTCTCGTGGCTGCCGTGGTGTTCCTGTTGTCGTCGCTCGTGTTCGGCCGCGGTGAGGAGCTCGCCCCCCTGCCGCCCGGCGCGTCGCCGACCAGGCTCCCGGCCGAGGGTGTGACCTCGAACGACGTCCGCGACCTGCGCTTCCAACAGGTGTTGCGCGGCTACAAGATGACCGAGGTCGACTGGGTGCTCGAACGGCTCGCGACCGAGGTCGACGACCTGCGCGCCCGGATCGCCGAGCTGGAGGACGGCCACCCGAGGCCCGAGCCCGAGCCCGAACCCGAACCGGAGCCCGAACCCGTCGCGCGGCACGCGGGCGAGAACGGCGGCTCCACGTGACGGAGCTCGTGCTCAAGGTCCCCGTGGCCGCGCCCGCCGGGACGACGTGGGCCGCGCTGACGGACTGGACCCGGCAGGGCGAGTGGATGCTCGGCACCTCGGTGCGCGTGACCTCGGGCGACGGCAGGGGCGTCGGCTCCACCCTGGCCGCGTTCACCGGTGCCGGACCGCTGGGCTTCACGGACACCATGCGGATCACCGACTGGGAACCGCCGACGCGCTGCGCCGTGCTGCACACCGGGAAGGTCGTCCGCGGCACCGGCGAGTTCCTCGTCGAGCCCGTCACCGAGTGGACGTCGGAGTTCGTCTGGGTCGAACGCCTCGACCTGCCGCTCGGCGTCGTCGGACGGCTCGGCTGGCCGCTGGTCCGCCCGGCGTTCACCTGGGGCGTGCGGAGGTCGCTGGAGAAGTTCGCCCGGTTCGCCGAGGCGTACGCCCGGTGATCGTCCGCTGCCCGTGGGGCGACAGCACCCCCGACTACGCCGAGTACCACGACACCGAGTGGGGCGTCGAGCTGCACGGCGAGACCGAGCTGTTCGAGCGGCTGTGCCTGGAGTCCTTCCAGTCCGGCCTGTCGTGGATCACGATCCTGCGCAAGCGCGAGTCGTTCCGCCGCGCGTTCGAGGGGTTCGACCCCGCCACCGTCGCGGCCTACGGCGACGACGACGTGGAGCGGCTGATGGCCGACGCGTCCATCGTGCGCAACCGGGCCAAGATCAACGCCTGCATCCGCAACGCGGGCGTGGTCGCCGACCTCGACGAGCCGTTCGACGACCTGCTCTGGTCGTTCGCGCCGTTGAAGGAGGGCCGCGTGCGACCCGCCACGACGGCCGACGTGCCCGCCGTGACGCCCGAGTCCAAGGCCCTCGCCAAGGAGCTCAAGCGCCGCGGCTTCGTCTTCTTCGGCCCGACCACGGCCTACGCGCTGATGCAGGCCACCGGCATGGTCGACGACCACGTGGCGACCTGCTTCCGCGCGGTGGCCGCCGACGGGGCCGCTACTTCCCGGTGAACTCCGGCTTGCGCTTCGCCACGAACGCGGCCACGGCCTCGCGGTGGTCGTCGGTCGCGCCCGCCAGCGCCTGGGTGCTGGCCTCGATCTCCAGCGCGTCGTTCAGCGTCCCGCCGGACCCGACGGCCAACGCCTTCTTGATCATCGCGTAGGCCGTCGTCGGGCCCGCCGCGAGCCTGCGCGCCAACGCTTGCGCGGTGCTCAGCGCCTCGCCGTCCGGCACGACCTGGCCGACCATCCCGATCCGCAGCGCGTCCTGCGCGTCGACCGGCTGGGCGAGCAGCATCATCTCCATCGCCCTGCCGTGCCCGATCAGCCTCGGCAGCGTCCACGCCGCGCCCGAGTCCGACGTGAGGCCGACGTTCGCGAACGCCATCAGGAACTTCGCCGACGCCGCCGCGACCCGCAGGTCGCACGCGTACGCGATCGACGCGCCCGCGCCCGCCGCCGTGCCGTTGACCGCGGCGATCACCGGCTTCGGCATGCCGATGATGGCCTTGATCAGCGGGTTGTAGTGCTGCTCCACGGTGTTCAGCGGCGCCGGGTCACCGGACTCCAGCAGCGCGACGTGCTCCTTGAGGTCCTGGCCCGCGCAGAACGCCCTGCCTGCCCCGGTGATGACCACGGCGCGCACCGACTCGTCCTTCGCGGTGTCCAGGACGGCGTCGAGGAACGCCTCCTTCAGCGACACCGTGAACGAGTTGAACGCCTCCGGGCGGTTCAGCGTGAACGTGCGCACACCGTCGGCGTCGTCGATGAGGAGTTCGGACACGGCGGAGACCTCCAGTTTCGGTGACTACCTAAGCAGTGGACTCGTTCCGCGCCGACTTGTCCAGGCACTCGTCCACGAACCGCTCCACGGCCGGGGCCAGGCGGGCGGTGTGATGGTCGAAGAACTCGGCGGCCCCGGTCCCCGGCCAGTCCGCGGGCAGCAGTTCCACCGGCAGGCCGGGATCCCGGAACAGGAACTTCCGCCACGCGTGCAGCAGCCGCTGCGACGCGGCGAACGACTCCGGCGCCGCCGAACCGTCCACACGCGACATGACCGGTGCCCACTCCGCGACGAACGCCGCGTAGTCCCGGCCGAGCGCGGCGAGGTCCCACGCCCGCGCGGCCAGACCCCCGTCGTCGCCCTCGTGTCCGCCGTGGAACGTGCTCGCCGCCACACCCTCGGCCGCCAGCACGTCCGCCAGTTCGGGGGAGGGGCGCGGTGCGATCCACGTCACGGGGCCCAACGCGCCGTAGCCGAGCAGTTGCAGCGAGGAGGCCAACCGCTCGCGCGACTCGCGGCCCGGCAGTTCCTCCAGGACGAGCACGTGCCACCGACCGTCCCACGTGGACGGCCGGGTGCGGTAGATCCTCGCGGCCGCTTCGTCAAGCCGCCGTTCGGCCCTGGGGGTCAGCGCGTAGCCGGGGCCATCTGCCAGGCGCACCGGGTGCAGCCATCCCTGCCGAACGGTCCGGGACACGGCGGTCCGCACGGCGGGCGCGGCGAAGTCCAGCGGCTCCAGCAGCCGCACCAGGGCGGCGATGGTCGCGGCACCACCGCGTTCACGCAGGTGGCCGCCGTACACGTCGAACAACGCGGATCTGGCTCGCACGACGGTCGAGTCTGGCAGGCCCGGCCCCGCGCGACCAGGGCGGGCCGTCGGGCCGGGACGCGCCGGATCGGGCGACCCGCGCACGAAGGGCGGATCACGAACCGGTGACGGTGATCGTCCGCGCGGAATCCCTTTGCAGTACGGCGATCCAGCCTCTGAACAGGCACAAGTGAAGATCGACAAATGGTTGTCGGAACCACCGAAAGATCGGTTCGGTTTCGCGGCTGAGTCCGGATAGGGGAGAATGGACGCGGATCCGGCCGGGTTTCGCGAACCAGGTCGGACGGGGAAGGGTTTTGACGGAGGGAGCACGCTATGGCGGCCATGAAGCCCCGGACCGGCGACGGTCCCCTCGAGGTCACCAAGGAGGGGCGCGGCATCGTGATGCGCGTTCCGCTCGAGGGTGGTGGGCGCCTCGTCGTCGAGATGTCGGCGGAGGAGGCCAGCGCCCTGGGCGATGCCTTGAAGGCGGCCGTTGGCTGATCCCAGCCTCGAGAAGCCTCGAAGCCCCGGTTTCCACTGTGGAACCGGGGCCTCACTTCGTTGTGATACCGCATACACAGTTGACTGAGGAGGACCGCCTTGCGCACCCCCGTGCCCACCGCACTCGTCGAGGTCGAGGTCGCCGACGCGGCCCGACGTGGCGTGCCGAGCGTGGTGCTGACCACGGCGGACCTCGGCGAGACCGAGCGGGACGGTGACGGGTGGCGGCTCGGCGTCGGCGACGGCGGGCCCGCGACGTGGCGCACGGCGGGCGCGACCCTCGTCCGCGCGCTGGACCAGGCCGACGAGGCCCGCTCCTACGACGTGCTGCTGCCCGCGGACGCCGAGGCGGAGCGCGTCCGCGCGTTCGTCCTGGGCGCGACGCTCGGCGGCTACCGCTTCAAGGTGACCGGCGAGGCCCCGCCGCCCCGGATCAGGTCGCTCAGGCTGGTCGTCCAGGACCCCGGCTACACCGACGTGCTGGCGGCCGAGGCGGGCCACGCGTACGACCTCGCCCTGGCCACGGCCCTGAGCCGCGACCTGGCGAACACGCCGTCGAACGTCAAGGACCCGCAGTGGCTGGCGAGCACCGCCGCCAAGCAGGCGGGCGGGGTGCCCGGCCTCAAGGCCGTCGTCCGCGACGAGAAGTGGCTGGCCGCCGAGGGCTTCGGCGGCGTCCTCGCGGTGGGCGGCGGCTCCTCCCGCCCGCCCAGGCTCCTCGAACTGTCCTGGCGGCCCAGCTCGGTCACCGGCCACGCCCCGCACGTGGTGCTGGTCGGCAAGGGCATCACGTTCGACACCGGCGGCATCTCCGTGAAGCCCGCCGACGGCATGCACCTGATGCGCACGGACATGTCCGGCGGCGGCGCCGTGATCGCCGCGATGCTCGCCATCGCCCGCCGCGGCCTCCCGGTCCGCGTCACCGGCCTGGTGCCGTGCGCCGAGAACCACGTCTCCGGCTCGGCCTACCGCCCCGGTGACGTCGTCCGCCACTACTGCGGCACCACGACCGAGATCACCAACACCGACGCCGAGGGCAGGATCGTCCTGGCCGACGCCCTCGCCTACGCCGTGAAGACCCTCAACCCGGACCTGCTGGTGGACGTGGCCACCCTCACCGGTGCGATGAAGGTCAGCCTGGGCCTGCGCACGGGCGGCCTCTTCGCCACCGACGACGACCTCGCCGCCCGCATCACGACGGCGGGCGGTCGCGTGCACGAGGCCTGGTGGCGCATGCCGCTGCTGGACGAGCACGCCGACGCCGTGAAGAGCGACGTGGCCGACGTCCGCCAGTGCCCACCCGGCCCCGGCGGCATCACGGCGGCGCTGTTCCTGCGCGAGTTCACCGCCGGGCTGCCGTGGGCACACCTGGACATCGCGGGCCCGGCGAGGTCGGAGAGCGAGTACGACGAGGTGGTACCGGGAGCCACCGGCTTCGCCGCCCGCACACTGGTCGAACTGGTGGAGAGCTACACCCGCTAGAAGCGGGACCGCAGGGGCGAAGCCCTCCGGCAGGGCTGCGCACAACTCGGGGCGAAGCCCGTAGGCCTGCGGGCCGGGCTGGGCCGGGCTGGGCCGGAAACCCGACCACAACGGCAGCCGGCCTCGACCGAGCCCACACCCCACCCTGCCCCCGATCCGAAGCGCCCTCATGGCCGGCCGTGCCGTGTCAAGACATCTTTCCAGTCTTGACACGGTGCGTACGGCCATGAAGACAATCACGCGAGCGGGGGGAGGATCGCCCACAGCCACAGCCACAGCCACAGCCACAGCCGCAGCCGCAGCCACAGCCGCAGCCACAGCCACAGCCGCAGCCGCAGCCGCAGCCGCAGCCGCAGCCGCAGCCGCAGCCGCAGCCGCAGCCGCAGCCGCAGCCGCAGCCGCAGCCGCAGCCGCA